>RHKR01000172.1 GCA_008363265.1 Chlorobiota bacterium | reverse complement strand
CTAATATCTGATCAGATTCCGGGCCATTCCTTCGAACACAAAGAAGTGGAAAGGTGCAACTGAGTACCAGTAGAGCCGCCCCATCAATCCCTTTGGTCTGAAAGTCGCTGTTTGTTTCAGGTACCATTTGCCTTCTTTTTCAATTATTCTGAACTCGAGCCATGCCTCACCGGGGAGTTTCATCTCGGCGTAGAGGAGGAGTCTCGATCTTGAACTGTCGGCAGCGAGCACTCGCCAGAAGTCAAGGGTATCCCCGGTGTGGATCACATCGGGATTGGTGCGGCCCCGTCTGAGCCCGACACCTCCCGCCATCTTGTCCATGAATCCCCTGATGCGCCAGAGGATGTTCCCGTAATACCAGCCCCGGTCACCACCGATCGACCAGATATTCTGCTTAACCCGCTCCACATCCGTTGATATCAGCATCTCCCTTTTATCAGTGAACACACCATTGACGGGTACGCTGATGTGTTCGAGCAATGAGCTGTCGAGCGAACTGGAAACGAGTGAATCCTTCCAGCTGGAGAGTACATTGTTCTGTTCGATCTTCTGGAAGGCGAGTTCAACCGCCTCTTTGTAGCGGATTAGTTTCAGTCCGAGCAGCTTCGCGAGGTCGTTGTCGCGCGCCACTACTTCAACCTTCATACTGTTAACGAGATTAACCGCCAGTTTGTACGAAGTGGAGGTAACGAAGTAAAGCCAGTAAGAGGAGACCCTCGGAGTCATTACGGGCACCGTGTAAATGTATCTTCTCAGGCCGCGGACCGAAGCGAACTGGAGCAGCATTTCCTTGTAGGTCATGATGTCAGGGCCGCCGATATCCCACGATCTTCCGCCTGTTTCAGGATGGTCAAGCACTCCGGTAAGGCACTCGAGGATATTTCTAATGGCAACGGGCTGGTTACGTGTATTCAGCCATTTAGGTGTGACCATCACGGGAAGCTTCTCCACCAGGTCACGGATGATCTCGAAAGAGGCACTGCCCGACCCGACGATGATCCCCGCCCTGATAGTAGTAAGGGGGATTGAAGTACCGCCGAGGATATCCTCGACTTTTCTTCTGGAAGCGAGATGTTTGGAAAGGTTCTCCGAATTGGATATTCCTCCAAGATAGATGATCCTCTTTACGCCCGTTTTTTCGGCGAGTTTCATGAAATTGGATGCGGAGAGCTCCTCAAGTTTTTCAAAATCCTCTATGTTCGATGTCATCGAGTGGATCAGGTAGTATGCGGCATCCACATTCGTGATTTCTGGCACCTCCGGAACATCCTTAAGAAAGTCGATTTCAAGCAGGGAAACATTGGGATTGTCGCTTATTGTGTCGGAGTGGAAGCGTTGTTTGTCGCGGACACAGCATATCACTTCGTGCCCCTGCTCGAGCAGGAGAGGTAAAAGCCGTTTACCGATGTAGCCGGTCGTACCGGTGAGGAGTATTTTCAATAAAATCTTCAGTCTGTGAGGTATAATTTCCGCAAGGCGGTCTGCTGATCAAGAGTAATGCCCAGACCATCAGAAAAGTATTTTTCGATGCTGCCATATTCTTTTTGCACTTCATCAAATGCCGCATCGAGGTACTCTTTTTTTACACCAAAAATGGCTGCCGGAATGGATGGCGATCCACCAGCCGCTACAAATTTTTGGATTAAAGTATCGTACATCGGGAGGATATAGTCGTTGCTGCGCATGTAATCCTCGATAACCACTTCCTTTGGCACGCCAAGCAGGGTCAGCAGTGCAGCCGCGGCCCATCCGGTACGGTCTTTTCCGGTTGCACAATGGAAAAGTACGGGCAGTTGATCTTTGTTGCCAAGAGAAAGGAACAATTTCCTGTAAGCTGCTTTTGCACTTGGCAGTGAAATGCAATCGCGGTAAGCCTTCTTAAACAGGGCTTCAACCTTGCCATCACCAAGTTCGGTATTCGCTTGCTTGGGATCCGATAGGAGGTTTGTCAGATTTGCCGGCCCGGAGGCAGGAACATCAGCAAGCACATCCAACCAAACATAATTGACACCCGCCGGCAACTGGTCCGGCCCGGCATTTTTCTCGGCGGCGGTACGCAGGTCAAAGACATTCTTAAGATTTAGTTTTTCAAGCAAAAGCATGTCACCTGCATTAATGTTAAAGGGTTGATTCGAGCGATATACCATTCCTCTCGAAACAATGGCTCCATTTGTGGTTTTGTAACCACCCATATCTCGCAGGTTAGGGATGGAAGCAATACCTAAACTTTGTCCGGGCTTTGGCCCGTTATCACTCGTTTTCGAACAAGAAATAAAAACCATAACTGATAGAGAGATAAGCAAAACGAATGAGAAATTTGTGTAATATTTATTGATGTAAACCATGGTGTATCGTCGATCCGGGCTGAAAAATTTAAAAAAGAAAGGCTTGTAAAGATGTTTGGATTGAATTGGGAAAAAGGACAAAATAATTTATTGTACTATCGATGCAAAATACACAAAATAGTGATCATCTGAATTAGTAAAACTCAAAAGTCATCTGTCTTCACTTTGCCGGGTCTTTTCAGGTGAATATCAAGGGGAGTGGAAATGTTTAAAATAAAAAAGTCCCTGTATCAAATACAAGGACTTTTGTGGCGGGACCGACGAGACTTCCCGATCAATCGGGACGACCTCCTGCGTGACCAATCAGCTCCTCTAAAAATTTTCGACTTTTCATTTTTTTAATTAAGGATTCTCTTTTTACTGCTTCAGACCGGGTAAGGTACTCTTCAGAGTAGATGATCTGCCAGTCAGTAGCTCTAGCTGTGAAGCGGGTTGATGAGGAGTTATGTCTAATCAGCCGATTGTTGAGATCGGAAGTTTGACCGATGTAGTAGCGGTCTATGGATTTTGAATAGAGGATGTAAACAAAAAACATCGAAGAAAAACCGGTTATTTAAAATGAAAAAGCCCGGAAATCCGGGCTTTTTAGCGGGACCGACGAGACTCGAACTCGCGACCTCCTGCGTGACAGGCAGGCGTTCTAACCAACTGAACTACAATCCCATTTCCTAAATCAGAACGATTTGGACTTCAAATATACAACCGGGATGAATATTTTGCAAGAGTCTGTGAAAAAAATATTTAAGAAATTGGGATTTAACCTTAATTCCCCTCCAGACAATATTTTTCAATTTTCTCTTGAGCGGTTGTATCACCAAGCTCGACAGCTTTCGCCCAGTCGTCACATGCGCCTGAGAGATCATCAAGTTTTTGTTTGCAAGTGCCTCTGCGTTCCCATGCATCGCCTGCCAGCCGTGCTTCGCACTTCATGTCCAACCAAAGAAGACACAATCGAAGCGTCTTAGGTGTAGTTTGAGTGGCACAAAGGGGAGTGTGATGGTTGCATGCTAAGAAAACATGTTGAGGTGGCTGGAGTGACTGATCCTGTCAACAACTCCCGAATTGAATCCCCCCACTCTCCGGCCTTCTTCAACTGTTCACTCCTTTTCTTATATTTACAAATGTCATTATTGGAAATTGCATGAAAAGTCTCCCAATCGGAATTCAGGATTTCGCGAAACTTCGCGGGGACAACTATATCTATGTTGACAAAACTTCTTTCATTCCGTCCCTGATTGAAAATTACAGTTATGCCTTCATATCCCGTCCCAGAAGATTTGGAAAATCGTTGTTTATTTCGACTCTTGAAGAGTTCTTCAAGGGGAACAGGGAGCTATTTAAAGGTCTGGCACTCTACGATTATGCGGGCTGGAATTCATATCCGGTGATCAGGCTGGATTTCTCGACAACCGACAATTCCACTCCCTCTGTGCTGGAAGATTCGATCTCTGAAAAAATAGTAACAATTGCCGGTGAGTATGGTGTGAGCATTGATACTTCAGTAAGATCGCTGTACCTCGCCAGCCTCGTGGAATCGCTCTATGGCAAGTTTAACAAAAGGGTGGTGATCCTGATCGATGAGTATGATAAGCCAATTACTGATCATTTTAATGATCAGGAAAAGGCCGATTCCAACAGGGATATCCTGAGGAATCTTTACTCACCGCTCAAGGGTCTTGATGGAATTATCCGTTTCGCTTTTTTCACCGGAGTGAGCAAGTTTGCAAAACTTTCATTGTTCTCCGGGCTGAATCAAATATCTGATGTTACTCTGGACTCAAAATTCACTACTCTTTTCGGCTATAGCCAGGAGGAACTGGAATCATCTTTCCGGGAGCATATCGCAAGATCCACTGAAAAATTCACAGTTTCAGAGGAGTTGCTGCTTCAGGAAATGAAGTTGTGGTATAACGGATACAGTTGGGACGGGAACAATTTTCTCTACAATCCATTTTCGGTCCTGAACTTCTTCTCGGATTCAAATTTCCGGAATTACTGGTTTACATCAGGCTCGCCAAATTTTCTGATCAGACTCATCGCCGCGAAAAACTACGATGTTTCATCGATTCAAAACACGCTTGCGGTTGAGACCTCTTTCGATAACATCGGCACAGGTCCCGTATCGTTGATCAATCTGTTGTTTCAGACGGGTTATCTGACAATTAAATCTGGTTATCTGGATAATTTCAGACAGGTTTACAGACTCGATTTTCCCAATTTTGAAGTGAAGGACTCGCTTTACAGTTACCTGTTTGCTGATGCTTCCACCACTGATTCCGATTTTGTAACCGCAGGCATCTCCACCCTGAGGAACGCCCTGTTAAACGAAGACTTGCCGGCCTTCCTGGCTATTCTAAAATCTCTATTTGCGCAGATACCTTCCAACCTCCATATCCCGCAGGAGAAGTTTTACCACTCCCTGTTCATCATGATAATGTATATGTCCAGGATACAGATGGAGTCTGAGGTGAGTACCAACATCGGCAGGATCGATGGGGTAATAGAATTCGTTGATAAGATATATATAATAGAGTTCAAATACGATCTTCCGGCGGAGGATGGCTTAAAGCAGATCAGGAATAAGAAATATTACGAAAAATACATCTCCTCAGGTAAAAAACTGATACTTCTTGGTGTGAGTTTTACCAGAGAAGAAATCACTTTTGTTGTTGAGTGAAATCAAACAAAGCCTGCCTGCGGACTTGATTCAATTCCCCTCCAGACAATATTTTTCAATTTTCTCCTGAGCGGTTGTATCACCAAGCTCGACAGCATTTGCCCAGTCGTCACATGCCCCTGAGGGATCATCAAGTTTTTGTTTGCAAGTGCCTCTGCGTTCCCATGCATCTGCTGCTTTTGGATTTAGTTCAATCGCTTTGCTGAAATCCGCAAGTGCTCCGGCGTAATCTTCGAGAGAAAATTTACTGATTCCTCTGTTGTAATAAGCGTCTTCGTAACCGGGATTCAAAGTAATCGCTTTTGTGTAGTCATCGATGGCATCTTGATATTTACCCATATCGTGATTCACAATCCCCCTGTTGTAGAAAGCATCTATATCCTTGGGATCAAGTTCTATTGTTCTGTCATAGTTTTCAAGTGCAGCTTGCAGGTTTTTTAACTCTGCCTGACAAAATGCCATATTGAAAAAAGCCTCACTGCTCTTTGGGTTTAGTTCAATAGCTTTACCGAAATTCCGCAGTGCTTCTTTGTATTCTTTAAGATGCTTCCTGCATTTTCCCCTCTTCAAGTAAGCTGAATCCGCCTGAGGATCCGCCTCAATCGCCAGCGTAAAATCAGCTATCGCCCCTTTGTGGTCTTCTTTTTCACACTTCGCTGTCCCGTTTTTGAGATGGTCCTCGATCCCCGGTTTACACCCTCCCAAGGTGAATGCTAAAAACAGTACGATGGAAAATACCCGCCACATTTCAACCTCCAAAAAGAATTGTTGATGATGAGATAACTTCGCTATAATTCCAAT
>RHKR01000171.1 GCA_008363265.1 Chlorobiota bacterium | reverse complement strand
GAAGTGCAGATGTCGCACAAGGAGTATGAAATTCTGAAGTACCTGTGGCAGAACAAAAACAACACCGTGAGTCGTGACAGCCTTCTGAATGATATTTGGGGGTATGAGGAGAGTCCGACCACCCGCACGGTCGATAATTTTATCCTGAAGCTAAGGCAGAAGATCGAGACGGACCCGAATCATCCTAAGATAATCCTGACCGTTCATGGAATAGGTTATAAACTGATCACGGGTTAGTCGGTATAAAATATCTTCTCGAGTCTTCTGATCTTGTAAAGAGCGGAGATCAGGAAATCCTGCACAGACTGGAACTCGAGGAGGTCTTTGATCACGAAATAGTCGGCAAATACAAGAATTTCCTCATTCAGTTCCATTATCCGTCTGTTGATCGGCTCCCAGGCGGTCTTGAAGAGGTATCCTTCGCGTGCCCATGCCTCCTGCTTTTGGAGGTTCTTTATTCTCGCCTCCATACTTAGTGATCCGATGCCGTGACCATTGTCTGAAAGATCGAAAGACTTTATCTCGAAGAACCTGAAATTATCGGCGGCTTTCGTGAGTTCAGCCAGATCTCTCAGATAGAGATCTTTATAGCAAGCCCACCTTATATCTTCAAGTTTCGATGCATCAGGTGGAAGTGTTGAAATAAGCGCCAGTGCTTTTTTTGCATATTCCTTTATCCCGGTTGTTTCATCGTCCGCTATAAGGCCCTCAAGTGCATAAATGATGGAGCCGGGGTGGATACCCATGCCGAGTTCATCGAGAAACTCGATAACATATCTGATTATAATATCGTAACGGTTTGTCAGGATCGAGATACCCTCCCTCAGTTCCTCCGGGATGAATTTCTCAACGAATTCGTCGTATCTGGCAAAATCGTAAGGTCTTCCGTGTTCGTCCACAGCTTTGTAGAGGAGGTCTTCGATGAAATCATGTCCGACAGCCACAGCAGAATAGAGCTTTGTACCCGGATCATTTATGTTTATCACTGATGAAATGGCGCCGACCCTGTTAACGTGCGCAGCTGAGGGGAGGCCGCACTTCCTGTAAAGCCCGTACTTCCTGAAATTCTCGAAAACACTCATTGCAAAGCCTGAGTATTCTCCGTAAAATTCTTTTACCGGCTCAAGGTCAGGTATCTGTCCGGTGAGGAGCTGGCTGTGGATCCGCTGGTAGGATGGCATTTTTTCAGCTCTTGAGCGGGCATCCGAGATGTCGGTTGGGGCATCAAAGAGATGTTGCCTCGGTTTCTTGCCGTTCGGGAAGTTATTCGCCAGATAAACTTCTATATCGGCGTAAGCGATTCCTGAGAGGTCGTTGGAATATAACTGGGAAAGTAGTTTGCGTGAAGGGATTTGGCCGGTTTTCAGGCTCTCGAGGATCTCCCTCGCAGTTTCATACCGCTGATCGCCTATAAGTGCTGTAATTTCTCTGGAGTACCGCATGCAAAATCCGAAATAGTTATTGCAATATATGCAAAACTCCCCAAAAAATGCAAAAGCCCCGCGAAGGGGGCTTTTAAAATACCGGGGTTATCTAAACTTTATTTCATGATTTTGGTCGTGTTGATCCTTCCGGACGGGGATCAGGGGCTCTATCTTATCCTCCAGGATCAACTTCTTTTCAATGGTTGCCGGGTCATCAAGTAAAACTCCGGGAGCCGACTGTGCAACGGTATGATCCACATTCTTTTTTGACCTGAGCTGAATTATTACAACAGCAGTAATTACGATAAAACCAACTACCAACACCAACAGGAACAGCAGATTAACTCCCGAACCGATTTGGTCCATTAACGCCTCCTGAATTAGTTGCCAATTATAAACTTAAATCAAACCGCAATATACCAAAATAAATCATGTTTGTCAATATTCAGAAAATATTTTCTGCTCAAAAAAGTATCATTTCGGCGAGGCCCTTTTTATACATCACTTGCTCTCCGGGTGGAATATTGCCGGCCCTGTTATCCTGAATGAGCCGGAGGTGTTTCAGACCCCCCTCGGAGCAGTCGAACTCATTATCAGGTGTCACCAAAACCCACTCACCTTCATTGAAGAATGTGAGTGTACCTGTGTGGTTTCCTGTCGCAACGTCGATAATATAGACTGATCCATCGGTTGAAGAGGCAAGTAAATATCTCGAGTCGCCTGAGAATACCATCCAGTCAGCCGCACCGAATGAAACAACAACCGAACGGTTCAGGGTTGAGTCCTTCAATCCTGTAATCCTTATCTCATTGTAATCTCCCGCGAGGGCGAGATACCTGTTGTCGGGCGAGACTGCCATCGAGGTGACCGCATCAAGCACGGGGAGGTTTCCCGCGGTTTCCTTGAGTGAGTTACCCTCGAGCATCACAAGTTTGCCGTCTTCGGAAGCGGCGAGCATCATACTACCCTCATCAATGAATTCGATGGATACCACAGGCGAGCCCGACCAGGTAAATCTGTTTACCAGGGAGGCATCAGCCAATTTCCAGAGGAACACCTCTCCGAGGATCGTGCCGGCAGCAATGAGCCCCTTTTCAGTTGCAAGGGAGATGGAAGTTATCATGCTTTTCGGTCCGGTGAAAGTCTTTTCGGTCTTTCCGCTGCTCACATCCCTGAGTACCACCGAATGTTCAGGGGATTCAGAGGCGATCATGTTCTCATTTTTGCACCATTTCATCGAGTTCACAAATCCGAATTTCTCGCCCCCGAGCATGCTGATCTCAGTTGCATCCGCAATGCTGTAAATTTTAATGTTGTCATCCGCGCCACCATAGCCGAAAAACTCTCCTGATGGTGAAATGTCGCTGCTGAGAACGAGACCGTCCCACGTCTGCAGGTATTTTTTCTGGTCGGGCTGCGCCTTCTGCCAGATATGGAAAGATGATGAAAGTGTGGTGAAGAGGATCGTTGAACCCACGCGGTCAACATGTATCGCCTTTACTTTGTCGGTTGAAGGTTCAAACTTGTTGAGCACCATTCTGTCGGGGATACGCCACTGCAAAACCGAACGGTCGAAATAGGCGGTTGTAGCCTGTTTGTCACCGGGCGCGATCGCGAGCGATGTTATCTCCCCGAAAGGTTTGTACGCGAAGAGTTCGCTTTTGGTCACAAGATCGTAGGCGGCTATCTTGATATCATCGAGGAAGTAGAGAATCGCTTTTGAATTGTGAAAGAACTTTAGTTGCTCCGAATAGCCTGTTCCGCTCTTGGTGCTGAAAACGATCGACCTGGAGGTAACATCCCACACATAAATAAGCTCGTTCTCGCTGATCCCGGCCAGATATCTCCCATCCGGTGAAAATATCAATTTCTTGAAGCTGTTCGGTGTGCTTCGCGAGAGCCGTGCGACCACCTTTAACTCAGATGCGCTGATAATTAGCACTTCACCCGAAGTGTCGGCGACCGCGAAATATTCGGTTTCAGGGTTGAAATCGATGGCCGTGAAAATTTCCAGGGGCAGTTTTCCTGCACTTGCAGGTTCCTCATCCCCCTCCTCCAATACGTGGATTTCACCGCCGGAGGAGACAAAGATAAGAGTGGAACCGTCTCCAACGGCAAATATCGACGAACCGGGGCCACTGGGTATCTCTCCGGCTGCCACCACTTCACCGGTGGTATAGTCGGTTATAATATAAAGCCCGTCGTCACCGGCACTCACTATGGTTGAAGAGTCATCGAGGGGTCTGAACCACCTTACAGGAGCGGTATGGCCGCCGAATACGTTCAACTGTTCAAGGGTGGAGGCATCCCAAAGGATAAGTGTGTTATCCTCGGAGGCTGTAATAAGGTGCTTTCCGTTGGAAGTGTAGCCAACCGCGGTGATGGTTCCGGAGTGACCGGTCTGCGGGAGAATGTAACCTTCCTGCGCATTGGCTGCCGCTAATATATAAACTGCCAGAAAAAGGGATTGAAATTTGATCCGCATAGTGTTGATTGACCGCCTAAATTCTTTTTTTAGTTTCTGTAATTTAACAATAAATAGTTTCCCCGAAATGATTTAAGTCACCATTTTTCACCGGCGCGGCTTCACTTTTCCTTTTTTTATGAACGGCGGTTTTAGTAAATTTGTTTCATAACTTTTTTTATTATTAGTAGGATGAAAAAAGTTACACTTTAACACACTATAAAAATGAAAATTCTAACCGTAATCGGAATAATATTCCTCTCGACATTTCTTATATCCTTTCTTGTCGCGGGCCTCATCAAACTGATATCCATCACAATAAACTACCTGAAACTACATAAAGAGCAGCAGAATGATCAGCACGAAGAGCTGACCGAGATTCAGTCGGAAGCAGCGGGACAGGAGAGCGAACTCGAAGTGGTGGCCGCCATCGGCCTGGCACTCCAGCAATATTTCGAAGATGTTCACGACTATGAAAAGACCGTGATGACCATCCAGAAAGTAATGAAACCTTATTCACCGTGGAGCTCAAAAATTTACGGTCTCCGTCACAACCCGAGGGGGAGATAGACATGGACACTCAAATTCTCTCTGAGATCTTCCCCGGAATATCAACACTTTTCACATCGGACCTTACAATTTCGATCGGAAGGGTGTGTCTTATGATGCTTGGGCTTCTTTTGGTTTATCTCGGCAAGAAGCAGGTGCTCGAGCCGCTCCTCATGATCCCAATGGGTATCGGAATGGCCGCCGTAAATGCCGGAGTACTTATAATGGGAAACGGGCAGACGGGCAATCTCTTTCTCGATCCGATGGTAACAGAACCTGCGAAACTTATCGACATTCTACAGATCGATTTCCTCCAACCGATTTACACGCTGACTTTCAGCAACGGTCTGATCGCCTGTTTTGTGTTCATGGGCATCGGAGTGCTTCTTGATGTCGGTTTTCTTCTGGCACGGCCTTTCCTGAGTATGTTCCTCGCGGTTTGCGCCGAACTGGGGACATTCCTTACGGTTCCGATCGCGATGGCAATGGGACTCAGCCCGAAAGATGCCGCGTCGGTGGCAATGATCGGAGGGGCAGACGGACCAATGGTTCTCTTCACTTCACTGCAGCTTTCACCTAAGCTGTTCGTCGCCATAACAGTTGTTGCATATCTCTACCTCGGACTTACCTACGGAGGATACCCGTATCTCATCAAACTTCTAGTACCGAAGAGGTTGAGGGCAATAAAAATGCCCCCAAAAAAGAAGATAAGACAGATCAGTTCATCTGAAAAACTCTATTTTTCTGTGATCGCATGTATAATTTTATGTCTTCTTTTTCCAGTTGCGGCACCACTTTTCATGTCACTCTTCGTTGGCGTGGCAGTAAGGGAAGCGGGTCTGACACACCTGATCGACTTTATCGGGGGCCCGCTCCTGTACGGTTCAACCTTCCTTCTCGGGCTGCTGCTCGGGGTGCTCTGTGATGCGTCTCTTATCCTCGATCCGCAGATACTTCTGCTCCTTGTACTCGGTATCATAGCGCTGATACTATCCGCGGTCGGAGGTCTGATAGGCGGGTACATCATGTACTTTATTACCGGCGGGAAGTTCAACCCGGTGATAGGCATAGCCGGAGTGAGTTGTGTCCCGACAACCGCGAAAGTGGCACAGAAGTCGGTCCATGAAGTTAATCCGCAGGCGATAATTCTGCCGGAAGCCATTGGAGCAAACATTAGCGGGGTGATAACCTCGGCAATCATAGCGGGTCTCTATATTACTTTGATACCGATATTTTTCCGTTGATCATTTTTACCCGGCATTCGTAATTTTTGAGCAATTAATCAACCAATAACGAATAATTGTTTTTTTCGTTAACTGAAATCAACAAGTATAATTAACCAGAAATAGGAGTTAACTGTGAGCAAACAATCGCCACTCAAAGCATTCTTTTCAGGATTTGCAGCCGTTGCTATTCCGGTGCTTTTTGTAATTGCAGTCTTGATCTATCTTTTTGTGATGGGTGATCCCTCGAACTTCCAGGGTAACGATCCATCGAAAGATCCCAAGGTTGGAAACTATCTCGGAATGGTTTACAAAGGCGGATTCATCGTGCCGATCCTTATGACCATGTTCCTCAGCGTGTGGACATTTGCCGTTGAAAGATTCATCGTCATCAGAAAAGCCAAGGGAAAAGGCAATGTTGCCAATTTCATCGCCAAGGTTTACACACTTCTTTCAGGCAAAGAGTCCGATCTTGAGCTGGCCATTGAAGAGTGCGACAAGCAGAGAGGTTCAGTTGCCAACGTGGTTAAAGCCGGTCTTCTCAAATACAGGGAAATGATGGGTGAAAAAGACCTTACAAAAGACCAGAAGGTTGTAGCGATCAAACAGGAATTCGAAGAAGCAACTTCACTCGAACTCCCTGTTCTCGAGCAGAACCTTGTAATTCTCTCAACACTCGCGAACCTCTCGACCCTCGTAGGTCTTCTCGGTACAGTACTCGGTATGATCAGGGCGTTCGCCGCTCTCGCAAACGCCGGTGCTCCTGATGCTTCAGCTCTTGCTACAGGTATCTCCGAGGCGCTTATCAACACTGCGTTCGGTATCGGTTCATCAGCTTTCGCGATAGTGTTCTATAACTATTTTACAACCAAGATCGACAAGATGACCTACAGCATCGACGAAGCCGGTGTTGCCATTACCCAGCAGTTCATTGCAAAACAAAAGTAATTGTGAGTTAAAAAATGCCAAAGGTAAAAATACCGCGTAAGAGCACGCTAGTTGACATGACCGCCATGTGCGACGTGTCGTTTCTGCTTCTTACATTTTTCATTTTGACCACTCAATTCAAGCCTGATGAGGCCGTGACAGTGCAGACCCCGGGATCGATCTCCAAGACGAAACTTCCCGATGTTGATGTTTTCACTATCACCGTCGATTCAGCCGGGCGCGCCTATTTCGGTATCTACAACCATGAGGGTCTCAAAAAAACCGTCATGAGTGCTATGAATGATGCCTATGAAATGGGGCTTACACCAGAAGAGATAAACGCTTTTGGTAAGATAGGCAGCTTCGGTACTTCGTTGAGCAACTTCAAAAACCTGCTTAATGCTGAACCGACCGACCGGAAGAACAAGGAATTCATGGGTGGTGTGCCGATCGATACGGCCAACAATGAGCTCGGAAAATGGGTGACCAGCAGCCTCGATGCATGGTATATCATGCAGGGTGTTGACACCAAAAAACAGCCCAGCGTTGCCATCAAAGGGCACAAGAATGCCGGTTACCCTGTGATCAAGAGAATTATCGCTGTTCTACAGGAAGAGAACGTTAACAAGTTTAAGTTTGTCACAGAACTTAAGGCAAAAAATTAGAGAAGGAAATTTAAATGGCTGAACTGGATACCTCGGCGAAGGGGGGACACGGTAAAGGCAAGAAGAAAGGCCCCACCAAGCAATCGACGCGTATAGATCTTACACCAATGGTGGATCTCGCGTTCCTGCTGGTTACTTTCTTCATGCTTACCACTACCTTCAGCAAGCCGCAAGTGATGGACATTGTGATGCCTGTTAAAGATAAAGAACAACAGGAGGAACAACAGATCAACCAGACTGAACTCAGGCAGAGTGAGGCGATGACCATTCTTATTGGTGGTGGCGATACTCTCGTATACTATTTTGGCCTTGACACCGCTAAACTGACTACCTTGCCCGAATTCAAACCCCTTAACAAAGGTGCTTATGAATCTGTTAGAAAGGCCATTACTGACAAACAGTTGTTCCTTGACAATGACGACGATTCAAAAACGAAGAAGGAAAACCTCTTCGTGGTTATCAAGCCCATGGACAAATCATCATATCAAAATCTGGTTGATGTGCTCGATATGATGAATTTCACAGAAGTAAAGAAGTACGCCATAGTTGACGTTGCGGAGTCTGACTTGAGCATTTACAATAACCGTAAAAAGTGAGAGTAGAAGATGGCAAAAGTTGATTTGACTGACATAGTTTTCGCTTTGAAGAACAAGGAATATGGAGCCTATGTTCTTCGGAAACTGTACGGAAAGTTCTTATCCATATCTCTCATTATTACTGCATTGTTTTTCAGCACTGCCATTTCGATGCCCATGATCCTCAAGGCCATCCAAAGTGGTGAGGTAAATCAGAAGCAAACAGTAACAATGGATGTTAAAGCTCAGCTTCAGGCGATGAAAAAACAGAAAGAGAAAGAAAAACGTGAGACCGTCTTCAAGGAGCAGGAAAAGAAAGCTCCCGAAAGAGCCTCCGTTAAGTTCACTCCGCCTGTTATCAAGCCCGATGATCAGGTGAAAGAAGAAGTCCAGACCGTGGAAGAACTGCAGAACAAAAACGTCGGTACCGTTACCCGTCAGGGTGTTGAAGGCGGTGACGTTAGAGGTGATGCGGATGTTGAATTCACTGACGGTCTCGACGACAAGAAACCTGAAGTTACCAAAGAGGACGTGAACAAGCAGGCTAAAGAGGAAGTGTTTACTTTCGCTGAAGAAATGCCTTCTTTCCCCGGTGGTGACGGTGCCCTTTACGGCTTCCTTGCTCAGAATATCCAATATCCTGAGATAGCCAAAAGAGCAGGCGTTGAAGGACAGGTTATCGTAACCTTCACGGTTTCGAAGACCGGTCAGATATCGGCCCCCAGAGTTGCAAGAGGTATCGGTGGTGGCTGCGACGAAGAAGCTCTTCGCGTGGTTATGATGATGCCCCGCTGGAACCCCGGAAAACAGAACGGGCAGCCTGTTAACGTACAGGTTACTGTTCCGATCCGGTTCCAGCTGCAATAAGCTGGCGCGGCATTGGTAACACAATGTTTAAGCCCCGGTAACCCCGGGGCTTTTTTATTCTTCTTATCCCTTTTTTTCGTAAATTTGGGGTGTAAAAAAGAATTTATTTGATGCCTCCGTAGCTCAGTGGATAGAGCAGTGGTTTCCGGAGCCATGTGCGCAGGTTCGATTCCTGCCGGGGGTACAAAATAAAAAGGCTGTCTTTTCAGGACAGCCTTTTTTCATTTTAAACAGCTATGTTTATTCGTCAGAACTTGAGGTGAAGGTTACGCCTGATGATGGCTTCGGCACGCGGGCGATGATCTTGTCAGCAAGTCTCGAGAATGGAAG
>RHKR01000170.1 GCA_008363265.1 Chlorobiota bacterium | reverse complement strand
GGCAATAAATAGGTATTAGGTATAAGGTATTAGGTATTATCCGCCTCCGGCGGGGACGACCAAAACAATAATTTTGAATAAAAAAGCTGCTTTGAGTATTCAGAGCAGCTTTTTGCTATTTAAACGCTTAGGTTCAATCGTTAATTTTAATACCTAATCCGCCGCGGCGGACTAATACCTAACACCTAATACCTAACACCTAAAAAAGGTATTCCCCCTTCACAAAGAAATTCCTCCCTGGTTCGGCTTTGATGAGGCCGCGGTTGGTGGCGAGGTGATTTGTGTATGAACGGTCGAGCAGGTTATCCACCCCCGCGGAGAGGTTAAGGGTGCCGAAAGGGAGAGCGACCGGCGTAAAGTGCAATGCCAGATTCACAAGGGCGTAGCCTGGTGTGGCCTTTTCAGAAGGGGCGGTTTTGTTCTGGTCGAGAACGCCATTTACTTCGAAGGATGCCTGAGCAAACGAAAGTGTTTTGATCCGGACTCCGAGTGTCCCGTTGTCAGCGGGGATGAACGGGAGATTCTCGGTCTTTTTGCTGTCTTCACCCCTCACGATCGAGGCACTGCCGTAGAGAATCACCGGTTGAATTATCTGAACTTCGAAAGCGAGATCGAAACCGAAAAGTTTTGCCGCGCCGAAATTAACGAACTGAGTTGCGGGTCTGCCCTGAAAAGTAAATCCGGGTGACTCAACAACCATGTTCTGAAGGAGGTTAAGATAGAAGTTCACCTTCCAGAAGGCCGTGTTCGAGTAGTGGGAGTAACCCAGATCGTAGAACCAACCGTCTTCAGGTTTAAGCGCGGGATCGCCGAGTTTTACGAGTCCGCCAAGGTCGATGAACTGGTAACGTTCTTCAAGAGAAGGTGACCGGAATGATTTCCCGAAATTGAAGGTGAGCTGGTGTCCGCTGCCGAGTCTGTAGAGAGCGGCAAGGTTCAGGCTCCATGAACTGTTGGTTTCATCCTTTGCGGGCCAGAGTGGTTTCTGTCCGGGAGGGTTGGGGATCAGAACGCCTTTCCAAACTACAAAATCAGGGTTGTTTGAGGGATCATTTGTAGCATTTATAAGGTCGAATCTTCCGCCTACAGCCAGATCAAGATTGGGGGTGACATTATCTATCTCATTCTGGAAGAAGATACCGCCGCTTCTGAACTTAGAGAGAGGCACGGGGCGTTCGTGGATCACGGAGTCTTTTTTAGCGTTCAGAATACGCTGTCTTCTGCTGTCCATTTCGCGTTGCCAGGCATCCACACCAAGCACGAGGCGATGGTTTTCCGCCATCAGCCAGTTGGAAGTGACAGTCACGCCGTCGTTGAAGTGGTCGGCATATGGAAGCAGGCGGGCGGCCGGGAGCAACACTTCGGCATCACGGACGATCACCTGATGATAATATTTAACGCTAATGTTCGCCAGTGTTGAGGAGATACCGGATATTCTGTATTCAGCCGAGTACATCTCGCGGTTGGCGGTGGGGTACCGTGCAATTGCCGCCGCAGCGAAAGCAGAACCACCCGGAAGACCGATATCCGCCCCGCCGTATTTCTGGTAATTTACTTCAAATTCGTGGTTTTTAAAAGGCTTAAATCCCAGGGAAGCACTGATGCTGTTGTCGTGGAAGTGACTGTTCAGGAGGGTGCCGTCTGGGGTTTCAGTGGCCGAAGCACCTCTGAATGATCCGCGTACCTTGGCAAACCAGTTGTTGTCGCCCGCGTTGAAAGCGAGACTTGTGCCCGAGCCTGTGTTCACGCTGTTGAAAAATCCGCCGAGTGAGCCGGTGAGATAGAACTTGTCTCTGAACCGGCGGTTCTCTGTAATAATATTAACAATCCCGCCAAGTGCACCCGTGCCGTACATAGCCGAGGCAGCGCCTTTTATTATCTCGATGCGTTCGATATCGAACTGATCGATCATCGACATGCGGGCGGCGAGTTCGGTAGCCGTTTCAAGGCGGTTGCCATCGACCATCAGGACGATACCTGTGCCACGGATGCCACGGAGTGAAATGTCGGTTGCCCAGATTCCATCGCGCGACATTGATACGCCGGGTTCCTGTTTTATGTACTCTGCGAGTGACAGTTTGCTCAAGCCATCAAGATCGGTTCGTTCGATAATTCCAAGCGGAAAAGGTGACTCCTGAAGGGATGAGACATATCTTGGACTTGTGACGGTTACTTCGCCCAGGTGAATCTCAACGGGATCGAGGGGTATATCGAGCACGACTGTCTGTTTGCTGTCAGAATTGATCTCCATGGTTAGTGGGGAGAATCCGGCGATAAAGAATTTAAGAGTTGTGTTTTCAAAAGGGGGGAGGAGCAGTTGAAACTTCCCTTCACTGCCGGAATGTGTTGAACGCTGGAAATTTACTGAATAAATGAGAACGTCTTCGATCGCTGTGCCGGTCTTGCCATTCGTAACTTTGCCTGTGATAGTGATATCCTGGCCCCACATCAGAGAGGTGAGGAGGATAAATAGCGTTATATATTTCATGATAAGTCAGAATTTAAATTAAGTGATACTGAAATTTACGAAAGGGAAAGGGTAAAAGTGTCAGGCGGAGTAAATAAAAGGGAAATCCCGGTCATTCAACAGCCTTAAAAGGTGAAATTCTTTTCACTATTTTGATAAAAATAGGTAAATTCGCTAAGTGAGAGAAACATTTTATTCAGCAGCAATTATACCCGGAAATCACCGGTCAAGGAATTAAATGAAGTGTTTAATCGTTGACGACGAAGATATATCAAGGAAGATCCTTGAACGCTTCGTGGATCAGACAGATTCCCTTACTTTGGCAGGCTCATGCTCGAACGCGATAGAAGTTGTAAAACTTCTTAAAGAGGAAGAGATCGATCTGATCTTTCTTGATATCGAGATGCCGGAGATGACCGGAATGGAGCTTATTGAGACCGTTAAAGAGAGCCCTCAAATAATTTTCGTAACTGCAAAGGAAGATTACGCGGTCGAGGCTTTCGAACACAATGTTACCGATTATCTTCTTAAGCCGATCACTTACGCGCGTTTCCTAAAGTCGGTTGAAAAAGCTGTTGAGATGTACAACAGCAAAGGTGATACGAGTGCTCCGGGGTATATATTCGTTAAAGTTGATTCCCGGCTGATGAAAATGAACCTCTCCGATATCAATTTCGTGGAAGCGCAGGGTGACTACATACAGCTACACACCCAACGTGGGAAACACCTCATCTATTCCACAATGAAACACATCGAGTCGAAACTTCCGAAAAAGGATTTCGCCAGAGTGCACCGCTCATATATTGTACGTATCGACCGGATAGCCGACATCACGGAGAACAACCTGATGATCGACAAGCAGATAATTCCGATCGGCGAGAAGTACAAGAGCGACCTTCTAAAAAAACTTAACATTTTATAATCTGAAAGCAGTAACCGGATGAAAAGAGAGATCCACGGGTGGTGGAGCCCCCGCCTTGAAAAAAATATGGAAATTGTTGTTTACGGTGAGTGGGGTACCCCACTTCTTATGTTTCCCACGGCAGGTGCAGACTTCCTTGAGTATGAAAGATTCCAGCTGATCGACTCGATATCCTGGTACATCGGGACGGGGAAGTTCAAAGTCTTCTCGATCAACAGCATCAACAACGAGAGCTGGCTGAACAACTCGATGCAGCCGCATCACAAGGCCCTCCGCCATATGACTTATAACTATTATGTTATCGATGAAGTGGTGCCTTTCATTCACTCGAACTGCAACGGACTTCAGCCGATCTACCTCACGGGTGCATCGCTCGGTGCGCTTCACGCGGCAAATATTTTCTTCAGACGCCCTGACCTTTTCGCGGGTACGATCCCGATGAGCGGTTACTATGATCTGAAATCGTACACGAAGGGATATTACGACGAGAATGTTTATTTCAACTCGCCAACGGATTATCTTTCAAATCTTGGTGATGAGAACCTCCTGAACCAGATGAGGCACAATAAAAGGATAATTATTGCCACGGGGCAGGGTGAATATGAGGCACCTGAAGGTTCGATCAATCTCTCGAACATCCTTAGAAGCAAAGGTATTCCGCACGAACTCGAGATATGGGGTCACGATATGACGCACGACTGGCCGACATGGCGCAGGATGCTGCCCCACTTCCTCGGAAGGCTATAATACTCTAAAGAGAGAGAAATCTGTTAAGAAGGTAGTTGCCGGCGGGGCCTGAAAACTCAGGATTGAAGATCAGTCCCCCGTATCTGCCGTTCACACAGGCCGCGGGGAGTGCTTCATCGCCGGTGAGGCAGAGCACGTTATAGACTCCGCTTGAGGTCTGAAAGAACTTTTCGAAGTAGAGCCCGTCGAACTCTTCACCGTCGAGATAGATACTGTTTTCCATGGTTGAAGCACTGTATTTTTCCGGGAGAGACAGTACTGTATCAGGCAGGCTCACAGAGATTGGAAAGAATCCCAACCCCTCGCAATTCAATACCGGAGTACCCTCACACATCATCGCGAAACCATTCCCTATCCCCAGTACAGGCTTTTTTATCATTCTGAGCATTGAAAACAGGTTCAGGAGGTGGAGCCTTTTTACGGCTCTCTTGAGGTCTTTACAGTCGGGGAGAATGATCCTGTCAGCGGCGAGGATCTCACTTTCGACCGAGGTGAACTTGAGTTCCATCCCGAGTTTTTCGAGCTGGTAGAGGAGATATTCGGGCCTTTCGCCGTAGTCGACAATGGCTATCATTTCAGTATTTCTCAGGTAGTAGCGGGTATAAAAAAAGGGTTACACGGATTTCACTGATTATTCACGGATTCCACGGATTATTAAATATCCGTGAAATCTGTGTTAAATCCTGAAAATCCGTGTAACCTTACAAAAAAACTCTCCTACTTCAGGAGCTGCATTTTGCGGGATTCTTTATACATTTTGCCATCGGTTGTAGTGGCAGTGATGGTATAAAGATAGCTACCGCTTGCCAGGTTCGAAGCATTGAATTCAACGCTGTGCGAGCCCTGGGTCAGGTCCTTGTCGAGGATATTCGCAACTTCACTTCCCATGATATCAAACACGGTGATGTTAACCTTTGCTGCTGAAGGAAGGTTGAACTTTATCATGGTTGATGGGTTGAACGGGTTCGGATAGTTCTGATGGATCGCGAAATCGCCTGCCAACAGGAGATCAACCTCGATCGCGTCGGTGTAAGTGAACTCACCATTCATGTCGATCTGACGGAGTCTGTAGAAATTCTTACCGGCCTGAGCTGACTCATCGGTGAACTTGTACGACTGTGCTGAAGTGGTGGTTCCTGCACCTTTTACGAAACCGATCTTGGCGAATGATACGCCGTCAACTGATCTTTCAACATCGAATCCCATGTTGTTGGTTTCAGTTGCGGTTGCCCAGTCGATTACAACACTCGTCCCGTTCTGGGTGGCTGCAAATGAAGTAAGCTCAACAGGGAGGGAGATGCTTGCTTCATGCGCTCCCTTGTAAGGGAACTGTGGGTTGCGGGGGTTGCCATCGATATCTGTCTGCACCTGAGCAATCGGCATGCCTCTAAGGTCCCAGTCACCGTTCGAAGCACCTGTGAGGTGGAGATCGGTAGCTGAAACGAAATTAACCATCTTGTAGTTCGAGTTTGGATCTTCCTGTGAGGCAGTTTTCCAGTCATTAAGAGTTGCTACAGCCGCGCCGTTGTAGAAACCGAAATTCGATCCGATACCTGCGAGGTAGTAGGTGTTCCAGTCCATGTTAAGAATGCTAGTTCCGCTTTGAGCCATCGGATAGTGGATAATATACGAGGTCGCGGTGTTGTTTCCCTGATGGAAAATATTGTTGGCAATATTCATAGTGGCATCAGAGTTCAGGTTGTAAC
>RHKR01000169.1 GCA_008363265.1 Chlorobiota bacterium | reverse complement strand
TATCTTCCAATTTTTTCATATAGCTTTCCCGATCCAGGAGATATTCTTTGGATGTCTTTTTCGTGATCTCTTCTTTTAATTTTATCGCGTCCACAGTCTTCATATTATTCTCCGATTATCTCTCTTGGTGTTCGTATCTCAATCGTTTTCAAACCATTGAGTAAATTCACTGAATTGAATATAGTGATCCTTGCCAAATTAACAATGTGTTTGAAATTCCAACTTACCAAAACATCAATATTGTTTAATGAAGCGATCGCAATATGCAAAGCATCGTTGAAGTATTTGGGCGATACAGCCTTAGCCTTCAAATAATCTTTGGCCAGGTTTTCGGCTTCTTCACTTAAAGAGATAAGTATCCTGTGTTCTTCAGGTATGGTATCAAGTACTTCTCTGACAAATGGAGGTGCATATTCCATTTCCTCTAACACCACATCGGAGAGCACAATTTGGTTTTCACCCGTCCTAAATGTGTCAAACAGCTTATTAGACCATTTTGAAAACTCGGGATCGTAGCATCCACCAATCACAGATGTGTCCACATATACATGCTTCACACGTGGTTTCATAAAACACTCGTTTTTTCTTTAAAATATAAGCATTTTATCCCGTTTTTGCTAAATCCACTTCATGCCAAAATAATCCCTTTATCTCTTGACATTCCGTGGATAATTTACTATTTTACCATACAAATGTATGGTATTTTTTTAAGGAAGAATGTAAGAACGACGAAGCATGTTTGACATGACAAATTACCGGTTGCCGGCGCAACCGGGGACAAAGATACTCTCCCTCCACCGCCCGATACCACGGAAAGCGGCAGGGATAGACTTTGACATATTCGACTATGACTTCCTCTTCAAAGATCCGGAGACCCTCGACATAATAAAGCGGGGAAGAACGATCGGATGCTTTTATATCGAGTCACCCGGGATGAGGTCGCTGCTGACCCGTCTGGATGTTGACACCTTCGAGATGCTCACGGCGGCCAGTTCGGTGATCAGACCCGGCGTTGCCGAGAGCGGCATGATGCAGGAGTTCATCGCCCGGCACAGAGACCCCAAACGGCGGAAGTACCTGATCCCCGAAATGGAGAGGATACTTGGCGAAACCTACGGCGTGATGATCTATCAGGAGGATGTGATCAAGGTGGCGCACCACATCGCGGGTCTTTCACTTGAGGAGGCCGATCTCCTCCGTCGCGCCATGAGCGGAAAACTGAGAAGCAAGACCGCCATGGAGAAGATCGAGGGGCGGTTCTTTGAGTCGTGCGAGATGAAGGGACTGAAGCCCCATGTCGCGCGTGAGTTGTGGCGGCAGATAAAATCGTTCGCGGGCTACTCATTCTGCAAGGCGCACAGTGCCTCTTTCGCGCTCCTTTCATTTCAGGTGGCGTACCTTAAGGTGCACCACCCGGCCGAGTTTATGTCGAGCGTCCTCAGCAACGGAGGCGGCTACTACTCGGCGGCGGTTTACATCCAGGAGGCAAGGCGGCTGGGGCTTAAGATACTTCTTCCGTGCGTTAACAAAAGCTCTTATGAGTACACGGGAAGTGGCGCTGAGCTCAGGATCGGTCTGCAGGCTGTCAAGAACCTGAAGAGATACACCGCCGAAACGCTGATAGAGGAGAGGGAGGAGAACGGAGATTACACTTCGCTCAAGGATTTCCTTGTGCGTACCCGCGCCGGATTCGAGGATACCGCCCACCTAATCAAGTGCGGCGCGATGGACTCGTTCGGCATCGGCAGGCCCGACCTCCTCAGGCAGCTCGATGTTTACATGAAGCACCGCCGCATCCTCGATACACTTCACGAAAGTCTCTTTGCCGATGAAGAAATGGAGTTGGAACGGAAGGTGATCACGGGTGTGGATTATTCGGTCGAGGAGAAGTGTCTCGCGGAAATGGATGCGTTTGACTATATGGTCACGCGCCACCCGCTGCAGTTCTACGGGGGGTGGACGAATGATCCGACCATCACGCAGGCGATCGATATCCCCAAAATGCACGGGAAGACGGTGAAGATGATCGGGTGGTTCATGACCGCCAAAAGGATCAGAACAAAAGACGGAAAGGCAATGAAATTCCTTTCACTCGAAGACCTGACGGATACTTTTGAGGCGGTTCTTTTCCCGGAGACCTACGCTAAATATGCCGAGAAAACGATGTCATTCGGTCCCTATCTGGTCGAAGGAAAGGTTGACGCGCTTAACGGCAACAATCTGATAGTCAGTAAACTCGAGATCATCAGCGGCCAACTTGAGCGCGAAGTGAGCAACACCGCCACATGGCCTGAGAGCAACTTCAACGGCGAGAACGAAAAGGTCTTCGAGGAAGAAGCGCAGATCACCCTCAACCTCGACAAGGAGAAACTGATACAGGCCTACGCGGGGTAGAGATCAAGAACTTAAGAACTAGAGAACTTAGGAACTTAGGAACTTAAGAACCTAAGAACTTAAGTGAGTCGCTTCAGTGGATAATTGAATTTCTGGTTGTTTAGGGAATCGGAGGAGCCTCCACCTTGGTCATTTCGTAGGAGGTTACCTTGCCGTTGGCGCGGAGCCCGGTCCATTTCATTTTGTTACCTGAGATGGAGATATTCCAGCATTCGTAGGCTTTTCCGGTACCACCGGAGATCAGATCATTGGTATAGTTAGTGGCAAGATATGATCCGTAGAGGAAGTATCTTCCTTCGTTATCAGACTTTCTGATCCAATGACCTTGGGCATTTTTAAAGTAGTAGTTGTATCTACCGTCGGGGAAATATTCCCAATAGTGGAAAGCGGTATCGGGATTTCCCGGATTCGTGCTTTTACCATACCATACACCCACAAATTGGGGAGAAAGGCCCGCGGTAACCCTTTGACAGGTGTAGATCGTCTGGTCAGGATAGGAAACGCTGTCAATCAGGAATTCGCTGATCGAGTAACGAAGTGTGAAAGCATCGAGTTGAAGTATCTTGAACTTCATGTCGAATCGTTTGCCGAAGGTGTCCCAACCTTTAAGAACGATCAGATCGCCATCGAGATAGAACTTATAGTTATCGTTCTCGATCCAGCTTTTGTTGTTGTTGTCGATCGTGATACCCGTTGAATAGAGTTGAACGCTGTCGGGCCGCAATTCCATAAAGAATCCCATATCCGTTTCGAAATCACCTCCATTGACCTGCGTATTGATCCACTTTCCGAGGATGAGGGACTTGTAATCACTTTGCGAAGCAACCGGATTGCTGCCCGATGTGCAAGCTGAGAAAAAGAGGGCGAGGATCGGGGTGAGGGCTACAGCTAATACTTTTACCGGTCTGTGCATTTGAAAAGACTCCTAAAAAGATCCAAAAAAAAGGAATTTTCAAATGAAACTTAAAGATAATTTCAAGACAAAATGTTATTCTTTAAGCAATATTCAAATTCTTTCAGGACATACTTTGATCCGGATGATCGAGGAAACTGATCGGGGCTTGTTTATGGGTGGAACAGAGATATTACACCTCCCTCTAAGCAGGTTTTTGTTAATTTTGAATATCAAAATTAGAAAATTATAGCATGAAAAACCTTACAGACACACACGCCCACCTTTTTTATCCTGATTATGCTGATGACATTGATGAAGTGATCGCCCGGGCAATTGAGACAGGGGTTGAGAAGATAATTGTTCCCGCGACCGACCTCGCCAGTTCAGCAAAAGTGGTTGAACTGACTAAAAAATATGACATTATTTACGGAACCGTCGGTGTTCATCCACTTGACAGCAAGGAGTGGACCAAAGATTGGATACCACTTCTTGAAGAAACAGTAAAGAACAACCCAAAGATCGTGGCAATCGGGGAGATCGGTCTCGACTATTATTACGATTACTCACCCAAAAGCAAGCAGATGGAAGCTTTCCGCGATCAGCTTGATCTCGCGATAAAGCTCGATCTCCCAGTGGTGATCCACAACCGTGATTCGGATGATGATATGATGGAACTCATCCGTGAGTACACACCAAAAGGGCTTCGTGCCCAGTTCCACTGCTTTAACGCGCCGCTTGAGCACGCGCTTGAATTTGTACGGATGGGACATATGATCTCTTTCACGGGAAATATTACCTTCAAGAAAGCTGAGGACCTCAGAAGGATAGCAGCAAGGGTTCATCCGGAGCATCTTCTTCTTGAAACCGATTCTCCTTTCATGACGCCTGTTCCACACCGCGGAAAAAGGAACGAACCGGCGAATGTTCAATATATCGCGGAAGAACTGGCCAAACACCACCACCTCACACCTGATGATATAGCGAGGATCACGGCTTTTAATGCCTGGAGATTCTTCAGGATCGGTGATCCACCGGCTGTATCACACGTTTATCAGATCGGTTCGGCTCTTTATGTAAATGTGACCAACAGATGCAATGCTGACTGTGTTTTTTGCGGCAGGAAGGATTTCCCTTTTATAGCAGGATATAACCTCGGTATGGAAAAGAGTGAAGAACCAACCGCGGAAGAGTACCTGGAAAAGATAGGTGATCCAACAAGCTATTCAGACATAGTTTTCTGCGGATATGGCGAGCCAACGATCCGCTGGGATGTGGTGAAGCAGGTGGCTGCCCGGGTGAAAGAACTTGGAGGGAAAACCCGGATTAACACCAACGGTCACGGTAATGTGATCAACCACCGTGATATAACACCCGAGATGAAAGGACTGATCGACACTGTCTCTGTGAGCCTCAACAGCACAGATGCAGAAAGTTACGCCGGGCTTATGCGTGTTGATGAAAAGATGTATGATGAAATGCTGGATTTCACCAGAAAAGCGAAGGAATTTGTGCCGAACGTTGTGCTATCGGTGGTGGGAATTCCTGAAGTGGATATAGAAAAAGCCCGCACCATCGCTGAAGACCAGGTTGGCGTCAGTTTCAGAGTGCGGACTTATTTTTAGAAAAGCTGAAACTTAATTGGGCATCTTGAAGTAAGATTCATCAAGTTTTGGATTGAACTCAACCGAGTCGTAATTCATCGTGTAGATAGTTTGTCCGTCAGCTTTGGCCTCGATAGAGAAGGCGATGATAATGCCTTCGACATACTGGTAATCAGAAGGATAGATTTCCATGGTGATTGAACCTTCGGGAGTTTCAATCTTATAGGTTTGTTTGATGATAAGGAATGTTTCTGAATCGATAAATATCTTGTATTCGTCGTTTTCGGCATCCTTAAGGAAGATAACGAAGCAATCGATTCCTTCAACCTTTTCATTTGGCAGCAATTCAGATGTATATCCTTTGTCTTTCCAGTTAAAAAGAGCGCCATCCATGTCTGCCTGAACCTTCAGGTTCTTTGACTGCTCAGCGGGTATCTCCTGGGCCTCATCTTCGCCCATGAATGGATTCACCGACCATCCTTTGGTCCCGTCAAATGCCTGAATAAGGGTCAGGCCCTGGAAAGTGATATCAAGTCTAAAGTTCATCGGGCGTCGCTGAGTCATTTTGAAGGGCATCTTCTGACCCGACTGGGAGAGTATGCCTTTGGCCTGCATCGAGTTGATGGATGTCAGTTTATTCTGATTGATAACTCTGAAGTGATTTTGCAGAATCTCATCGATCGATTGAGCGAAGATCGAGAAAGGAATTGCGGCTATCAGACAGAACATAAAGATTTTTTTCATCGGTAACTCCGTTCGGATGTAATAACTCATTAAAAACAATTAACAAAATGATTGTGTGCAAAATAACACAAATCGATTATTTTTGAAAGCAATGAGACGTCAAATAACGTGAATTGGTTTTTATTTGAGGGGTATGGTGGTTATTTTTAACGTCGATCAAAAAAAAATTACTTATTTAATCAATCAATATCCGAGAGGAAAAGATGCTCAAGTTAAAATCAACACT
>RHKR01000168.1 GCA_008363265.1 Chlorobiota bacterium | reverse complement strand
CATCTTTCTTTATAATATCAAAATAATCGCCACCCACCTGCTTTGATGAGATCGAAGTGGCGGCGATCTCATACCGGCCCATCTGCGGAATCTCCTTGGGCAGAAGATTCTGCTGTATATCCTTGGCCAGTTCAAGTTCTTCTTCCAGCTTTTGCTTTTCAAGCGCTTCGCGGAAAAGCCTTTTGTTCTCAAGCGAAATTATTGCCAGCGAACCGATAGAATAGATAAACTCGAGATCGTTCGCGGCATATGACTGACTTCCCGCCCTCTTGCCCAGCATTATCAAACCCTTGGTGGCGTTCTGCATCTTCATCGGAACAACTATCTCAATCTTTAGTCCGGGCAAGTCTTCATGGAGTTTCGCCACATCTTCACCGATGAAGTGGGTTTCGATATTAAGTGAAGCCAAGTGGTCGACAGTCTCCTTCACTTTCGGTATGGTGGTATCAAGCACTTTTCCTTTTCCATCTTCAAAGATCACAATTGCATAGATGGATGAAAGGAAGTGGCCGAGCAGCGAATAAGCAAGAAGTTTGCTGATACGGGCCTCTTCAGTGAGAAGGCCGAACTCTTTGCTCAACTCAAAAAGTGAACTCAGGCGGTTGATCCTTGAGTCGAGATCCCTGTTAACCTGTTTAAGCTCGCCGATAATAAGTGCGTTCTCGATCGCCGTGGCGGCTATGTTTATAATCGTCTTAAGGAACTCGGTCTCTTCTGTCGAGTAGGGCTGCTTCGTTATTTTCTCTCCGAGCGCGAGGTAACCGAGATCCCGCCGGGATGAAGATATCTTCTGCCATACCATCGCCCCCAGAGCCGGGAAAGCGGCCGCAATTCCCTCACTGTCGTCAGCGGAATAAGCTTTGAGATTGAAATCAGTCACAGCGTCGCTGTGGATACCCTTCGCCGAGCGGATCCGGGCACGCCCCTCCTCTTCCACCACAACAAACCCCTTGGTCGTGAGGAACTTCCCCATGCAACTGAAAAGGAGGTTGTTCAGGGTAAAATCGAGATCGAGGCTCGAGTTAACGATCCGGCTGAACTCCACAAGGGCCGAGAGGTTTCGCTGCAGCTTTAAGGTTTCGTCATCGGACATCTTCAGGCGATCTTCTTCTTTAGTACAAGTTTGTTGTATTCTCCCGATACCGAGAGATAATCAACCTCATCCATAAGGATCTTCATAAGGTGTATACCCAGCCCGCCCCGTTTTTTCTCCTTGAGATAGGATACCATATCCGGCGACTTCACCTGCGCCGGGTTGAACCCGGTGCCGTAGTCGGTCAGAACAATGGTGCACTCATCGCCTTCGAGAATGAAGGTTACGATGATCTCTCCTTCCGGACTGTTCTTGTACGCATGCCTGATGATGTTTGAAGAAGCTTCATCCACCGCGAGTATCAGCTTATCCACAACCTCTTTGCTGATGCCGGAGTTGCGCGCTTCACTGCTCACAAACTCCCGTATCAGGGCGAGGTTTTCTGTGCTGCTTTTTACTCTCAGCTCATGGTTGCCGGCATATAAGTTGTTCACTGTGTCAGGCACCTTGTCGTTTAAATTTGTTCATTGCTTCTTCTTCACCCGGCATGATATCGTACAGGAGAGGAAAGCCGAGGAGATCGAAAATAGAGTAGACAGGAGGCTTCATCTCCACCAGTTTGATGTCACCCTGGTTCTCCCGCATCGTTTCGATGTATGCCATAAACACACCGAGCCCGGCGCTGGAGATGTAGTCGAGGTCTTTAAAGTTGACCACCACTTTGTAATTGTTGCTCTCAATAAGGCCTGTAAAAGCCGATTCCAGTTCGGGCGCGGTATGGGCGTCGAGGTAGCCACTGAGTTCAATAATGCTGAACTCTTCCTTTTGCCTTAAACTGGCTTTGAACTCTGCCATTATATTGTCTCCTTTGTAATTCTTTTAAGGATCATTAGAGTTATATCGTCGTGTTGAGGTTTTGATCCGGCAAATTCAGTGAGGTCCTGGACTATAAGCCCGGCGAGCTCGCTGCTGTCGCGGCCGTCATTACTTAGAACAAGCGACTTTAACCTCTCTGTTCCGTAGTCTTTCAATATTTCATTCTTCATCTCGTTCACACCGTCGGTGAAGAGAACCAGCCTCTCCCCTTCAGCGAGAACGAACTTCTCTTCAACAAGTTTTTCACCGAACAGGCCGGTGAAGTTCATCCCGAGGCCGAATCCCTGCGGCACCCGTTCAATTATTTGCCCCCCTGACTCATGCAGAACCGGACAGTGTCCCGCTCTCGCGATGGTAACTTCACCCGTGGCGGGATCCATTATCCCGAAAACCGCGGTGATGAAAACCCTTCTGTCGAGCACCTTCTGAAGTACCGAGTTTGCTTCCACAAGTATCTCTTTCGGTGTATATTTTACTGTGGAAAACGACTCCAGGATCCCTTTAAGCTCCGCCATCACAAAAGCGGCTGAAATTCCCTTCCCCGAAACGTCGGCTATCACGAAACCCGTCATTCCGTTAGGAAGTGTAAAGAAGTCGTAATAGTCGCCCCCCACCTCAAACGCGGGGATGAAAACCGCCGCCACTTCATAACCCGGAAGCTCGGGGAGCCTCTCGGGGAGTATTTTCTTCTGCATTTCCCGCGCCACGTCGAGCTCTTTTTCGAGTCTTTCCTTCTCGATCGACTCTTTCAGCAGGTACGAGTTCTCGATCGCCACGGCGGCGTAATCGGCAAAAGTTGCAATAATGTTTTTCTCCTCATCGTCGTACTCAACGGGGTCTTTCTTCAGGAGCACCAGCATGCCGTGGGTCCGCGAGTATGAGACCATCGGAACCACATAAACCACCGAGTATTGCTCATCGGTCATCTCGTTCCGGTAAAACTCTTTCAGATCCGACATCACCATCTTCTTCACCGTGGTGAGGTCACTCTTTTTCTGAAGAAAAGCCGTTATCTTCTCCGCTGTAACGAACCCCGTCCCCTTTATCCCCTCCGTTCTGTTCCTCTCACCAAAGTAGAGGAGCCATGAGGCATTCGCTCCCGACACATCAATTGCGAGGTCGGAAATGGTGTCGGAGAGCTCTTTCGCGTCGAATACCTGGTTTATCAGCTTACTGAAATACTGGAGCGACGATATCTCCTTTGTCCGCCTGTCAAACGCTTCCGCTGTAGGAAGGTGGAACAAAGTAGTAAAAAAGAGGACGCTAAAGTAAATTATTCCATAAATGGTCATTAGATTATGGAAGCGGTAGAAAGCCTGTGTGTAGTTGGCCAGAATTCCGTGGTATGTTGTCCCCTCATTTATCATCGTTAGGTAGGTTATCATCAGCGCGATAATAAGCACCGAAAAAAGAAGGAGTTGCCTCTTCTGCTTCTTCGTGAGGAATGCTATCCAGCTCACCTTCAGACTGTTCATAAAGATCAGGATTATCGTAACCACGGTGAATGTGATCGGGATGAACTCGAGGTCGCCGTACTGTTTCAGACCAGTGAATGACGCGAGAGATGTAAGCGCGATGAAGATCAGCATCGCGTTGAAGTAGATGTTCAGGTTCTTGCTCTGCTTCAGGAAGAAGAGGTGGCGGAAGAACACCAGTGTTGCAATTGATATTACCGTCGTGGCAGTATTGAATATGAATACGGGGAGTATGTTCGCAATCCCGGGAACCTGATCGTACCGGAAATCCTTAACGGGGAATATCCCCTCGACCGAGTTGAAGAGGAGCTTGAAGAATATCGCCGCGAAGGTCATCACCAGCAGTGCCGTGACAAACCATGTAGGCTGCATCTTGAACGACGAGGTGATCTTTATCGACTCCGATACCAGCAGGAACAGGACCAGAACCGACGCCACTTCGAGCATCAGTATTGCCGGAAGACTGCTCCCCGACATCACAAACACCCGGACCAATCCAAGTGCTATGAACCCGGCGACCCCGAGCAACAATATCCGGTTTTTCAGAAATGGCGAATAATTCAATTAAAGCTCTTATGTAATTTTTCGGTATTGAACGATAAAATTACCAAAAAGCAAGGTCATCTCAAAAACTTGTTGGATGAACGGTTTTTTTAGTGGTTAGTGGTGAGAGGTTAGTGGTTAATTGGAAATACTTCGAAAGTTACACGGATTGCACGGATTTAACACGGATTACGCCGATTTGATTTAAGAGGACGCAGACCCCGAAGGGGCAAGTACACACGGATGCAACAGATAGACCCGGATTATTGCACAAACATTCATATTCTTTGTGGCGCATGCCCGAATCGGATTCTACGAACATCCCTGCTTGCGATCCCGCGTAGCGGGACCCTCGCCCTGCAGGGGCGATATGTCGGTAGAATGCGGATGATATATTTTAATGCTCTCCGTAGGAGTGCCACCCCTCTCGAACCACTCTCCCCTTGATCCCCTCATTTCTGAAACCGCTCCGGGTGGAGGAATTCAAAATAATTTTCTCTATTCACGATCGCGGTTTCGGCGATCTTATAATTATCGAGAAATGTTTGCGGAATTATCGCCTTTTGTTTCGGATTATATTTCATCTCGAAGGCAGAAAATGCACCTTGCCGTTCCTCTATTAGATCAATTTCCTGTTGAAGTGTGGTCCGCCAGAAATATGTAAAGACTATCTCTTCCCTCGTCCGGAGCAACTTCAATCTTTCGGAGACCAGGTAATTTTCCCATAATGCACCTGTGTCATTCCTTGAATCGATCGGATTGAAATTTCCGATCAACGCGTTTCTTATACCATTATCCCAGAAATAGAATTTCTTGCTCTTTCTCAATTCCGTTCTAACATTCCGGTTGAATCCTGAGAGTCTGAAAATGATGAATGCATCTTCCAGTATCCGGATGTACTTCTCAATTGTCCCCCTGTCAGCCCCGGTTAGCCGTGAAAGCTCGTTGATGGACACTTCACTCCCAACCTGAAGTGCCAAAGCCTTCAGCAAGGTTTCGATCAGCCCCGTGTTTCTTATCCTGTCGATCATCAAAATATCCTTAAACAGATAACTCCCGGCTATCGATTTAAGAGTCTCCAGTGATCTTGCCTGGTCAACCACCACTTCAGGATACGATCCATAAATTAACCGGTTTTCAAGTGACGATATTTCCGATATCGGGTCGAAATGTTCAACGAGCTCGGAAAACATACAGGGATAGAGAATGTATTCGTATTTTCTACCCGTAAGACTTTCAGAAGTCTTACCCAAAAGTTCAAAAGATGAGGAACCGGTAGCGATCACCTGCACTTCTTTTATCTGGTCGGTAAAAATCTTGATGATGTTTCCGATGTCATCTATTTTCTGCGCCTCATCAATGAACAGGATATCATAACCTGCCACAAGCGCTTTTAATAGCGATTTTGATGCCCGACCCAACAGTGCCTTGTCTTCGATATCGTCACCGTTTATCCTCAATACCTTTTCCGTGCGATCCTTCAAAAGCATCTCGACGAGCGTGCTCTTCCCGGTCTGTCTGGCTCCATAGATCAGTATGGCCTTGCCAGAAAACATTCGCTTCTGTATGTCGCTTAAAATTGTCCGGTATATCATAAATCACTCATTTTTTACAGGTCAATATATAATTTTGTGATCATAATCGCAAATTTATATGTAAAAATGTGATCGTAATCGCAAATTTATATGTAAAAATGTGATCAGGGGTAGAAGAGCCCTGCAGGGGCAGGCCCGGGCACCGATAGGTGCCTCGTATGGGTAGAATGCGAATGAAATAATAATTCGCGCCCCGCGAGGGGTGCCGTAGGCTTGCATCGAACCACTCTCCCCTTGATCCCCTCTCGCCTTACCTCACCCCTTGCCCCTCTCCCAAAGGGATGCCTTTGGCACTACAAGGAGAGGGGAATTGCGGCTGAAGAAAAATGTCCGAATCAGGATTTACAGGATTAAAGGATTAGCAGGATTAATCCGCCTTATTGAGAAATAATA
>RHKR01000167.1 GCA_008363265.1 Chlorobiota bacterium | reverse complement strand
GTACACTTTCAACAAATGACAAGTCATCCCCGACTTCTCCGTTCCTTAAATGGGATCTTGAGAACGAGGAGGGCCTCAGAGTTGCATCAGGTATGTATCTGGCCATCGTCAAATCACCGGAATATGGTGAGAAGATACTGAAATTTGCCATTATTATGCCGCAAAAGCAGATACAAAGGTTCTAACACAAAGTGGGCGGCGGGCGACCGCCGCCATACTTGGAATCAGAAATTAGGAGTTTACTAAATATGAAAAGATACTTATCATTGCTGCTAATACTCGCCTTCGTACTGCCAGGATATGCAGGTGATATTTCCCGCAAAGGAACAACCGGTGCAGACCAGTTGCTTATCCCTGTAGGCGCCCGCGGCATAGCTACCGGAGGTGCGTTTGTATCCAATGTGACCGGAATGGAATCGATATTCTACAATCCGGCAGGTTTGGATGTTGACAGAAAAACCGAAGCAATGTTCAGCTATATGTCTTATATAGCAGACATAAATGTTTCCTACTTCGCAGCGGGAACCAGCCTCGGAGATTTCGGTTCTGTCGCACTTTCTTTCAAGACACTTAACTTTGGTGATATCCCTGTAACTACAGTGAATTCGCCTGATGGAGACGGTACAACCTATTCACCGGGATTTCTTGTTGCGGGTCTTACCTACTCAAAAGTTATCACAGACAGAGTATCGATCGGCGTTAATGCCAAAGTGATCTCTGAGACTATCATGAACACCAATGCCACAGGCTTCGCCCTTGACTTCGGTGTACAGTACAGGTTCAACCAGAATCTGACCATCGGTGCTGCTGTAAAGAACATCGGTTCAAACATGCAGTATACAGGTCAGGATCTTCAGTTCAAAACAACAGTTCCGGGAACCACTCCGGGTTCAACACTTGGTAACTACCAGGCTGTAACAGAGCCCTTCCAGATCCCGAGTTTCTTTGAACTGAGCCTTGCCTACAAGTTCGACTTCGACAAACAGAACAAGCTCGAGCTCGGCGGTACATTCGTAAACAACAATGCTTTTGAAGACCAGTTCAAATTTGGTGCTGAGTACTCATTCGACAATCTCTTCTTTGTAAGAGGTGGTTATGTACTTCAGTCAGCAAACAACCAGGACAACATCTTTGGTGTTAATCTTGGTGCCGGTGTCAACTACAAGCTTACCGATGAAATCGGTGTGATTGTTGATTACGCTTTCCGTCAGGTAAAGGAGTTCCCGAACCCGAACCACATCATGACAGTAAAACTGTCGTTTAAGTGATAAAGTCACGATTGTCAGAGGCGTCCGTGTAACGCGGACGCCTTTTTTTTGTTCGATTATAATGGAGAGATACCGGTGAGAAAGACGTTCATCCTGGTTCTGTTTGTAAGTCTGTCTCTGTTTGCACAGAAGAAACCCCTTTTCGATCTCGATTATGCCCGGTTTGCGGGTGACGATACTTCGGGAATCATAGAAGTTTATTACAGCTTTTATCAAAACGCTTTTCATTCCGTCACCATCGATTCACGTTCGGTGATCAGAGGGGCGATAGGCATTTTTTTAGAAGATATATCAACTTCACAGCCATATTTCAAGCGGGAATACAATTTTGCATCTCCCGTTTTTGACTCTGTTAAAAACAATCTAACCGGAGTTCTTCGCTTCCGGTTAAAATTCGGTGAATACAAATTTGCATTTGCGGTTAAAGACCTGGAAATGGAAGACCGTGTTGACACGGCAAAATTCAACATCAAGATAACTGATCCGGGCAAAACGAAATTCGGACTCAGTGATATAGAAGTGGCAACAAAGATTGAAAAATCTGACAACGATTCCTCCACATTTTTCAAAAACACTTTCGAAGTGGTGCCGAATGTATCAACCGTCTTCGGCGAGAATCTTCCTGTGGTCTTCTACTATATAGAACTTTATAACCTCAACAAAGAGGATGACCCGGAGTTCCTGATACTTGAGCGTGTACTTACAAATGACAGGAATGAGGAAGTAAGCCGCAAACGCCGTTACATTCCGCGAAAAAATTCTTCAATAGTTGAAGCGAATACTGTTAATATTTCAAAACTTCCGACCGGTACTTACAATCTGACGCTCGCGCTGTTCGATTCACTTTCGAACGAGATCGCGATGTCGACGAAAAAAATCTTCGTTTTCAACTCGAATGTTGTCGACACAGTTGCTGCAAAATATTCAGACAACGAATTTCTTTCCTCCGAGTTCGCGATCATGAGTGAAGAGGAAATTGAAGAAGCTTACTCTCAGGCGAAGTATATCGCGTCAAAGGTCGAGGAGAAACAATGGGACGAAATGAAAACCCTCGACCAGAAAAGAAACTATCTTTTCACATTCTGGCGTAACCGCGACTCCGAACCGTCAACTGCCGTGAATGAATTCAAAAGGGAGTACTATCGCCGTATCGACTACGCGAACCAGGCTTACTCTGCATTCCAGCGTAAAGGCTGGCAGACTGACCGCGGTCGGGTTCACATTGTTTACGGTCGCCCCAGCGAGATCAACCGGTTCCCGTCGCAGCTTGATACCAAACCATATGAAGTTTGGAATTATGATGACATCGAAGGAGGAGTCGAGTTTGTGTTCGGCGACATTTCAGGATTTGGTGACTACAAGTTGCTTCACTCGACCAAGCGCGGCGAACTTCGTGACGACAACTGGCCAACAAGGATAAAGACGCTTTAAAATGGTTATATTGCATGTTCAATTTTTAACGAACATGTAATTTTGCAGAACCTTTTAGAATACGCGTTATTCTCACTATTCAGCAAGATATTCTGTCTTGCCGGTTTTAAAAGGGCGCACAGGTTTGCGCCCTTTCTCACATTTATTTTTCATGACCTGCTGAAACTCCGCCGGAGCGTGGTTATGAAGAACCTTGCCATTGCATTCCCTGAGATGACCGAATGTGAGAGAAAAGCCCTCTGCCGAAAGTGCTACATCAGCAGCGCAAAGACCTTCATCGAAATAATGACAATACCGGCCTTGAAATATTCAGATATTGAGCCATTTATCAGTGATGAAGCGGTTGCCATCGCCAGAAGACTTCATTCCCGGGGAAAGGGACTGATACTTCTTACAGCACATTTTGGTAACTGGGAGCTCGCGGCTCTGGGCTACGCACGGAGAATTGGTGTGCCGATAGCGACACTCACCCAGCCTCAAAGGAACGGTTACATCACCGACTGGATGGAAACGGCGCGTACTAAGTGGGGAAACAAAATGCTGAAGACCGGAAACGCGGCGATGACCCTCTTTAAGGCATTAAGAAACGGTGAAATAATTGGTGTTGTTGGCGATCAGCGCGGACCTGAGGACGGACTCAGGGTTCCTTTCTTCGGCAGGATGTCCGCAGTGAATGAGGGGACGGCACTGCTGGGTTTAAGAGCGGGTTCTCCCATTCTGTTCTGTTTCATGGTACGGAATGAGGATGATACTTTTCAGATAATCACGCGGGAAGTTTCATATGATGACCTTCCGGAATCGATGCCCGAAAAAGTGGCTGAAGTAACAAGAAGGCACACAGCACTTCTTGAAGAGTATATCAGAAAATACCCGGATCAGTGGTTTTGGATGCACAACCGGTGGAAGTATTGAGTGTGGCCGGCCGTATACTGGTAATCCAAACGGCATTTCCCGGGGATTCAGTTCTTGCCCTTCCTTTCATTCAGGAGGTAAGGCGGTTGCATCCCGGGCATGCGATCGATGTTGTCTGTTCGCCGGTGTCACAAGAGATATTCTCCCACTCGCCGGGTGTGTCGGTGGTGCATCCACTCGAGAAGAGAGGGGAGCATAAAGGTGTAGGCGGGATGCTGCGGTTTGCCTCGCGGTTGAAAGAGCAGGAGTATGGGAAAGTGTTCTCTCTCCACAGGTCGTTCCGTACTACAATGCTGGTGAATCTGATATCAGCCGGAGAATCGACCGGATTCGATACAGCATCCATGGCTTTTCTTTATGACAGGCGAGTGGCCTATGTGCACAGAGACCATGAGGTAAAGAGAAACCTTAACCTGCTCGGCGGATATGAAGGAGAGAGTTGGAAAATAATGCCGGAAGTGGTAACAACTCCCCGGCAGAAGGCAAAAGTGGATGATTTCATCCGCGCTATCGGGGTGGACGCCCCTTTGATATTGATCTCCCCCGGGAGTGTGTGGGAAACCAAGCGTTATCCCCTGAAATCGTATGCAGAAGTTGCCTCTTCGCTGACTGCTTCGGGTTACAGGGTGGTGATATCAGGAAGCCAGACTGAAAAGGAGATGGGTGAGGAAATAGTAAGAATAGCAGGTGACAGGGTGGTAAATACTTGTGGAATTTTTTCGATTATTGAAACCATAGAACTGATGCGCCACGTTTCGCTCGTCGTCACCAATGACAGTGCCCCGACGCACTTCGCAATGGCTGCGCGGGTTCCTGTGCTTACTATCTATTGCTCCACGGTACCGGAATTCGGTTTCCACGGTTATTCAGATGAGAGTTTTTATCTATCGAAAGGGGCGGATTGCAAACCCTGCGGTGTGCATGGTCATAAAAAATGTCCGAACGGAAGTTTTGAGTGCGGAACGGGTATCCACCCTTATGAGGTGGTGAACATGATCATTGAAATAATGAAGAGAAAATGAAGAAAACAGTAAAAATAAATATCGATGAAGAGCTGAAGAAGGCGATTCACACCGCTTCGAAGTTGTACTTCGAGGGTGGTGTATTCGTCTATCCCACCGATACCATTTATGGTTTTGGAGCAAATCCCTTCAATGAGGATGCACTTGCAAAGATCACCGCGATGAAGAGGCGGAGTCTTGGCAAGAAATTCATATTGCTTGCCTCCGATCTTGAAATGGTGTTGAAATATGTCGAACTCAGGGATGAATCGCATGCAGATCTCCTTCTCTCTCTCTGGCCGAATCCCGTATCGATAGTTTTGAAGCTGAACTCTTATTACCGTGACATCACCGGAGAGGAGAACTCAGCCTTCAGGGTGCCGAACCATGGATTCTGCAGGAAACTGTTGACCGAACTTAACATGCCACTGGTCTCAACCAGCGTGAACAGGAGCGAAGAACCACCTCTCAACGACTACAGTCTGATCTCCCAGGAGTTCAGCGGCGAACTTGACGCAATATTCTACTCCTCGAAACCACCCCTTAATATCGCATCCACAGTAATCGACCTGACGGGGGATGAGCCAAAGCTTCTGAGGCAGGGGATGATATCGATCGACGAAATACTTCTAAAGTATAACAACAGGTAACATGGAGAATATCAAGGCGAAACTTCAGAAGATCAAGTTCAGGCTTCTTCTCCTTCCGGCAGACAATCATTCGGACGTACCGGTGACTGTGATCGGATTCAGGAAGGGGGTGCTTTATTTCAGTATGTTGCTGGCGGCGGCACTTCTGATCTCATTCCTGATATTCAGGTTCACCCCGGCAAACGCCCTGGTGGATGTGAAGGCGGAACTTTCCGGGGAAGACAGGGCAACAATCAACAATCTGAACAAGAGGGTGACACTTCTCGCCACTGAACTCGGCAAGATCAGGAAGGAAAATGACAGAATGAAGTTCCTTCTGACGGTTGTTGACACTTCGGTGATACAAAAGAAAGACACCACGGCCATGAAAGAAGCAGTAAAAAAAACGGGAAAGAAAAAACAGGTTAAAAAATAAGAGTGATGAAACTGAAATTTGCAAAAAAGATGTACAGACCAATAACTGTTATCTCATCGGATGTGATCATCAGGGGTGAGGTTGAGGGGGAATGTGACATGCGTTTTGACGGGGAGCTGGTTGGTGACATAAAGAGCAAGAGTCTCGTGATCGAGGAAGGCGGGGTCTACAAAGGCCGGGTTGAAGACGGTGCCGAAAAACCTGTCGCTGAAGAGGAACCAACCCCGCAGGAAAGTGGTTTGGATACAGACAATGACAAAGCCTGAAGACAGCATCGCCGAGAGTCTGAAAGCGGTAGGTCCCTACATGGGACTCGGAATACAACTGGCCGTCACAATCGTCGGTATGGTATTCCTGGGGCAGTGGCTTGATCAGAAATATGAAACCGGATATTGGCTGTGGATATGCGCTGTGGGGGGAGTGGCTATCGGTATCTACAATTTTATAAAGACAGTGATGGATCTGGAAAGAAGAAACGCAAAGAAGAATGGAACAAAAGAGTAGAATTTTACCTATATCGGGGGTGATGATCGCAGTCTTTCTGCTTACCGGACTGGTGGGTTTGTATATATTTCCGGCGGAGCACTTCCCCGTCAGGGAGTTTTTCTGGGGGCCGTTCCCGGGGGTGATCATCTGTATTGCGGGGGTGGGAGCAATACGCTACGCGGCCAATAAAGACGATAAGAACTTCATGATAACAGTGTTGGGGGCAATGACCCTTACCATGGGATTTCTGGCTGTACTCATAATATTTTCCCTTTATGTCTTGAATTTTAGCGAAAAATATTATATACTTACAGTCTTTATTTTTTATTTTTTGTACCTGACCCTGCAACTGATCTATTTAGTGAAATCAGACAAGAAGACGCACTCGAACAATGTACAGTGATACTACAAAAGCAATAGCTGACACACTCAATAAAGCACACAGCGAAAACGAGAGTATAAGTAACAAGATACTCCATCACATTATGGATGGCAATTATCTTGACTTTACGCCGTTCGGTAAGATATACCTGCCCGATTTTTATATTGGCGACTATCATGTTGTCATTACCAGGCATATTTTCTTCATGTGGCTTGCAGCCATTCTGCTCGCGATCCTTCTTATCAGAACGGCAAACAGGTACAAGAAGACTAACATTCCGAACCGCCTTACAGGAGCGATAGAGATACTGATCCTGTTCGTGAGGGACGAAATTGCAAAACCAAGTATAGGAGGGGGATATGAAAAGTTTGTACCATATCTTCTGACCGCGTTTTTCTTTATCCTGTTCGCTAACTTCCTTGGTTTGGTCCCTTTTTCCGCCACAGTTACAAGTAACATTTCGATCACT
>RHKR01000166.1 GCA_008363265.1 Chlorobiota bacterium | reverse complement strand
CGCCTGTTTTTAGGACTTCGAGTGGACCTGAACCGGCCACCACTTCCTGTATGGGCACCAGTTCAGGAGTTCCTTCTTCGAGCGAAAGCCTTGTCCTCCCGTTGTGAAAGCGGTCACTCATCATAATCAGTTCAAGGCGCGACCGGGTCACGGCTGTGTAAAGCCACCTGACATACTCGCGGCTCAGCGAATTATGATAGGTTACGGGATCGACGAAAACCTCCCCCCACTCACTTCCCTGAGCCTTGTGGCAGGTGATCGCGTGGCAGAACTTCACCCTGAGGGCGTTGAAAAATTCATCGCTCATCAGTGCCTTGGCGAATTCGGCCGACTTCCGCTTCAGATGCTTGTGCCTCTGAATAAAATCGACATAAAGCGCGATCATCTGATTCCGGGTAAGATCGCGATCCTTCCCGAATAAAAGATCCTCGATCATCAGCACCGGCACACTGATCTCGCCTTCACTGCCGGGAAATTCGATCTCAATTTTCCTGAAGTGCAGCACTTCCGTGAAAATCTTCTTCCCCCTTTTCATCCTCACGGTTCTCTCAAACGGCTCAAAAACCTTCTTAACCGTTACAATATCACCATTAAGGAGTGGAACACCATTCGGGAAATGCCTGTTCTGCACGATCATAAGCTTCTCACCCCTGCGGAGTGGTGCCTCGAAGCCGTAAAGCCTGTCCCTGACCGAAGTGTTGTAAAGCCAGGTATCCGCGTTTGTGGATGAGATCATTACGGCCTCCAGCCCCTGATCAAATGCCTCGAGATAGCTGTCGACCACATCTTCGCCCGCCTGAAGAAATGAGCAACCCTCATTCTCTTCGATCAGGAGATTGCCGATAACACCCGAGATCAGTCTGTCACGGAGAAAAGTCGCGTTCTTCAGAATCCCCGGTGATTCACCAAACCTGACCGGGGTTATAAGTTCACCCTCATCCACTCCGACCCGGTAGTTTTCCCTCATGTAACCGGCATCGAGTGCCACCGGTCTCGCCGACCCAACAGGCGAAAGCTGGTAAGGATCACCCACGAATATTATCTTCGACTTAAGGTCACCCCTCAATATCCCGGAGTAAGAAATGAGGTCATCCAGCAGATACCCCGAACCAAAGCGGAGTATCCCGCTGTCAGAGTAGTTGTTACTCACCATCGAAGCCTCATCCACGATCGAAATGGAAGTGCCGCTACAATCCCTGGTTCTGAACTTGTAGAGCGGGGTTACATCATCGTCATCATCGTTGCTTTTGCTGTCTTCCTTCACTTCCTCAAGCCCGTCAAACGAGTAAATGCACGAGTGGATGGTCCGTGCGGGGTGGCCCGTTCTCGCCTGGATTACACTCGCCGCCTTTCCTGTGGGAGCCATCAGCGAGAAACCCAGATCATTCTTCTGCAGCACCTCTGTTATCAGCCTGATCATGGTGGTTTTTCCCGTGCCTGCACTTCCCTTGAGGAGGAATATCCTGTCATCCCCGGCGAAGAACTGTTCGATCTTCTTAAGAATTTCCTGCTGGTCGTGGGTTAGTTGATTCATGGCAGGTTTTAAATGTAGTCCACGTCTTCGTCAACGAATGTGAGGTCGATGTGTTCGGCCTCCTCCTGTGTGGTTTGATCTTCGAGCCAGTTCAGGGCATTCTGTGCCGGCGAAGCGAGGGGCTGGATCGAGTGGGTTTCAACCAGGGTCTTGATCTCGTCGAAGCTCAAACCCAAAACCTTGAATGCATGGATCGCAACAAGGTTCAACTCGATCGCGGGCTCTTTGAGGAATGATACACACACCTTCTTGAGCCACTCTTTGGTTTCATCCGGGAAGAAGTCGATCCACATGCTGTTGTGAAAACGGAAACTACCCTTTGAAATGATGAAATGAGTTAAACGGTATCTGGAATAAGTATTCACCTGTTTATCGGTTAGAAGCTCCGTGATCATCTGAAATGCCCTGTTTGACACTGTCTGGGGGACATCATCATAAAAGGTTGCCATAACCAGAAGCCAGGAGGCATGCTTGCCGGCCCCCGCGTATCTCCTGATGATCTCACCCAGTCTTTCAACATGCCAGACCCTGAGCTTGTTAACCTTTGTGAAGGGTTTTTTCCCGGGAGAGACGAGCCACGAAATGTACTTGCAAAACTTCGCAGCATCATCTTCATCTTCGAAACCGGTCTTCTCGGTAAACAGCTTTGGCTGATCCCTGAATCCCTTGTCGGCAAGAGGAAGAAGCTGATTTTCTTTCTCGAGTTCAACGGGATCGAGATAGCCGTAAATTTCATTGTCTTTCGATCTCATTTCCTCAAGTTCCTTGGGGTTGCCTCCCAGTTTGGTCTTCGACGAGTTGAGGTTGAGCCCCAGTTTCAGGAGCGACTCCTGAAGTATCATTATGGCTTTCCTGAGCGTGGCGATATCCTTCGCGTACATTCGCATGTCATCGGTATACCGGCCGAACTCAACTCCCGCTTTTGCCATCTTCCTGTCGATCTCCATAAGATAGAGGTTCGCGAGGAAACCTTCGGTATTGTTTCCGATCGGGAGACCCTGATGAAGTCGCGCCGGTTGCTGGATCGAATTATCAAGATGGGAATATGATTCGATGTTGACTTTAAGTATCTTCTGAAACAGGGAGACTACTTTACTGTTCTGCGGGAGTTTAAGCTCCGACCGCAGCACATCCTCGAGGTATTTGTGGGAGACCGAGTCATAGAAAGAAGAAATATCGGTTTTGAGCATGAATTTGTGGTTCGAAGCGGCACTCTTCTGCCAATCCACGAAGTTTTGCCATGGCCCCCGGGCATAATCCTCGAGGAGGAAATACTTCGCCCGGTCACCCTTCGCCCTTCTGTTCGAGAAGCACCTGTCGCTCAGTCGCCCGTCAAGCTGATCAGCTATCACCGAAACGAACGCGTACCGCACCACCAGATCGCGCATCGGAATAAAAACCATCCTGCGGTAGCACACCCTGTTCTTGGGAGGAAAATAGGCGAATGAGCTCTCCTGCTCATAATTCCCCGGATCCTGAAGTGTTTCGTGCAGTTCGCTGATCAGTTCCTGCTCGTGAGCCCTGTACCACTTGATCTCCAGCGGGTCATAAAAATGGTCTTTTTGCCTCTCGGCACTCGCGTAAACGAATGCCCTTCTGAGGTTCTCAGGTGATATAATTTTGGCGTAAAGTGTTCTGTCGTTCATTCTAACGCTTTCCTGTTTTGTTGTATTTTCATAACATCTGCTATGTGCGTCTGCATCAAATTCCCCCCTAATCGAATGGCATTCGCAGATCCGCATATCTCAATGATTTCATCACATCCTTTTTCAATCTCCATCCGATCGAATAAAAAATCAAAAACGATGGGACGAGATGATCCGGTACTATTCTACCAAAATGTTGGGCTAAAGGGTTACAGGGTCCATTGTACTTCCTTCATCATGTATTGTTGATACTTTGTCTACTCTTATAGAGTGAAGGGATTCCAATTTTTCCGGATTTTTTTTGGTGGGAGTATGGTCCGCCGGGGCGGATTGGGGTTGAGTCTGCCATGATGGATTGGTAACGATATTAACCACAAAGGCACCAAGACACGAAGAAAAGATCGTTTTCTTTGTGCCTTGGTGCCTTAGTGGTTTTTGAAAAAGCTAATCCGCCGCCGCGGACTAATAGCTAATAGCTAATAACTAATAGCTACCTATTCATCCTTATTATAAGCTTTCCTGATAAAAGCATCATACCGGTCTTTCTTGATTATGCCGATTGGGCCTGAGTAGATGCCTCCCTGCTGGAATGCGTCGAAAATACGTACAGCGAGAATATTTGGTCGGTCGGTGCGGATAAGCCCTGCAGGTATCTGATAAACCCGGTTTTGCATCCCCTCGCGGGACTGGGTATAGCCCACCTGGGGGTCTTTGAAGTTGCCGGTCCGCCCGATGATGCGGCCGTTCAGATACACTTCATCAAAATCGTCGATCTTGCCAAGGAGAAGGAGGAGCCGGGCTTTCTTGTCCTTGTCTTTGTAGTCGAACTTCATCCGGTACCAGCCGAAACCTTCATAGCCGGAAAAACCCTGATTCTCGAGGTAGGAGGGGACGATCACTTCCTTCCAGGCCGAGTCGTTGATCTCGTCATTCCTGTAAAAAGCGGAGTCGCCCTGAGTGAACTTCCAGTTCCCCTCAAGGTTGATATCGGGGGTGATGTAGGTCTCGTTCTCGAAAATTCCCGGGTCACCTGACATTATCCCCCCCTCGAGTTGCGCGTCGTAAACCCGCACCGCAATCACATTCTTCGCGTTCATGTTAACAAGGGAGGATGGGAGGTAGTAGATCCTGTAGGCGTTGTAAGCTGTGGTATAGTCGGGGGGGAAATTTCCCGATGTGCCGATCTTGACTCCGTTGAACCACACTTCATCCACATCATCGATATAACCGAGGTGGAGCGAGAGGTTCTTTCCCGCCAGATCAGTTCCGCCGATGAATGATATCCGGTACCAGGCGTAACCGTTGAAGCCGTGGAAGCCCTGGTTCTCCCATGAAGAGGGCACCTGTATCACATCCCAGCTGCTGTCGTTGTAGTCAACAGCCGCCCACGTGGAGTCGTCCCCGATCTGGAAACGCCACCCGCCCGTCAGGTCAACAAGCTTCTCATTCTTCGACGGAGCGATCCCCTCCTCACATCCCGCGAAGAGAAACACCGCAACCGAAACAGCCAACAGCAAAAAACGCATCAAACCCGGAATTTAATTGATCTTAAATTCAAAGTTAATGCAGAAGAGTGATTTAGCTGATATCGAAACGGGATTTTGGGAAAGAATGGAAGACCGATTGAGATGATCTCACAAAAAGATAAGGAAAAGGATGAGCAGTAAGAGAAATAGATTCATTTTTTCATCCTCATTTTTTTCTTCGGTTTTATGGGTGCAACCATTTGAGGGTGTGGCACATCGAACAACTCCATCTGAGGAAGTGCCGGTGGAAGGAATTCATCTTTCCTCGCAGGGGTTTTTGCCGGCAATTCAGCGGGATCGGTGAACATGGCTGAGAACTCGTGAATCCCGAATCGCATACCCGCGAGGCAGAGGGCGATAGAGGTTTCCACCGGCATTTCACGCAGAAGACGGGTAACAGAGAGCTCGAACCTTGCCGCGCCGCCGTCGCTATTGATATCCCGGCAGAGGGCGCGAAACTTCAGATATATCATCATCATGGCGAATGTTGATATCCTCTCACCGAACGCGGGATCGATCAGACCGTCGATATCAGCCACAACAGGAGCAGCAGCAACTTCCCTCAGAAGAGTGTGGATCGAGGTGTTTCCTCCTGCCAGCCAGCCGTTCCTGAGAGTGGCCATTTGTCTTAGCAGCGCGTAAACCTCATCAAGATGGCCGTTGTTCCCGGCTTCACCACCGGGAACGAAGCCATCAGGAAGCAGCATGGATTGCTTCACAATACTCGCGGAATCCTCAAAAAACCCCAGGTCGCTTCTCTCAAAACTCTTTCTTCTTTCATAGCTTACCAAAAATTCAGGAAGTGTCGCAGGGGCAAAGCCCGCGTCATCCCGGTAACGGTCGAGTGCCTCCTGCCAGGCCTCCCGCCACTTCGAAACAAAAGCAGCTTCGCCAATATCAAACTTCTGCATCAGGAAATCAGCCGCGCGCGACGCGACCTCATGGTTCCTGAAAGCCGTCACCTTTTGCCGCAGTTCCGCCGGTACCGGTTCACCGATCACGCAGTTCCCCAAACGGTAAGATATGGCGGTCCGCGTAGCCTCACTGATCGGATGCACCAGCTTCACATCCCATGAGGGAACCTCCAGCCATGATCCTTCACCCGGGGATGAAAGATTGAACCCGACAAAAATGATATCACTTTCCTCGCAGGCTCCCCATGCGGAAGCGGTTCGCAAATTCATGAACTGTAAATGGAATGTAATGCATCGTATCTCCTAAAACATATCCGCTGATGAATGTGAATGTTTAAGCTCGTCGGTGGCGCTGGCTCTTCTAAGGCAAGAGCCGTCGATGAGGCCCAGGTATCTGTGGGGGTTGCTGCTGTTGTATGAGAGGAACATCTGCTCCCTCGCGCGGGTGAGAGCCACAAAAAAGAGGTTCTCGGCCGGTGTGTTCCCGCTGAAAATCGCCCGTTCCCGGGTTAGGAAAGGAATGAAAGTGACATCGAAATCGAGCCCTTTTACGCTGTGCATCGTCATTATCAGCACCTTCCGGCTGTTGTAATATTCCCGCAGGTTACCCGAGCCGTTGCCGAGATACCGGAAATCGAGGCCGGAGTTGTTCAGCCCCATGTTGATCTCGTTATAATAGTTTACCTGCCACTCACCCGGCTCCATGTCGCGGACAAAATCGCTGTCAACATCATAATGGTCACAGAGATTTCTGAGGAAGTACCGCACCTCGTTGTGGTTGGGGAAGATGATGGCCGTGTGATACCCCTTGCCTGCATATGAGGTTGACGACTCCGCCAGCCACTCAAGCTCCTCATCATAATCCCGGGCGGCAACAAGGGCGGGCTGAAGGTTAACTGATGAGCTCATCGAAGCTGACATAAATCCTGATTTGTCGGTGCAGAACGGCGCGGCCAAGGTCCTGGCGTTGCGGCTGAGGCGGTGGATGATATTGAGCCGGCGGATATCGAGATCGAGGTAATCTATAATGTCGTACTCGGGGCAGGTGTCTTCGTAGATCGACTGGTTCATATCCCCGGCAGCGATAACAGTTGAGCCTCTCCCGCTAAGATCGGTAAAGAAATCATGCTTGAGGTCCTGCACTTCATCAACAAGGATGTAGTCCCACCGTATATAACTCTTCGCAAACTTCTGAGGGGTCATCACTTCAACACCCGGACGGTACTGAAACGGGATACCCGACCTCAGTTGATCGATCAGCGCGTGGGTAAAACCAACAACACAAACGCTCGCGGAGGGAAACCTCTCCTTGATCGTGATGAGGATATGAATAAGAAGAACCGACTTCCCGCTTCCGGCATAACCCGTGATCCAGAGATTCTTCTTCGGCTGAGCCTGAAAGCTCTGGAGGACCCCTCTCTGTTCATTGTCAAGTCTGTCGTATGGTACAAGCCAGTTCATTGTTCTTTTTTCCTGCTTATTGGTTGATTGTTCATTCTGTTTCTATAGAGTGAACCAATTCCAATTTTTCCGGAAGAGGGAGATGAACAAAGAAGAACAAAGATGTTAAAGATGAGGAAAGATGAGGAAAGATGAACAAAGATGCGAAAGATGAGAAAAGATGTTAAAGATTTGCTTCTATCATTTCTGCAGAAGGTGGATAAGGGTGCCTCTTAGAAGGGAAGTGCGCCTGGCTATCAGAAGAAACTACGGATAAACATCTTTTCCATACCGGTAGGGCACCAATATTCACACACTTTGTGGAGCATGCATCCCTGCTTGCGACTGCCCCATGGGGCAGGCCCTGCTCTGCAGGTACGGAATGTCGATAGGACGACAGCCCCCAAAACCATCACCCACCAATAGCCCCGGGATTCATCCCGGGGGTAGGGGATGATCTCCTTTAATCCACTTCCGGTAAATCCCGGATTTCCATCCCAAGATCTTTTTCGAATAGCTCCTTTATGAAAATCCACAAATTTGCCCAAAACATTTTATTCTCCATTTGTTTTCAGTTACAATCCTTTTGCCGAAGAAAACCTTCGCACACGACAAGGAAATAAAAATAGCTATCCGGCAGGATGTAACCTCTAACCGCAATCCTTTCGCCGGAAATTCTCCGGTCGCATCAAGGAAATCCCCGGTTCAAACTGATTTAGCCTGACAAAGGGATTCATGTATTACATGGTACCAACCACGGTCTTTATACCATAATCCTTTAGAGCAAGAACTCAAATATATTAAAAGATGAACAAAGATGCGAAAGATGAACAAAGATGTTAAAGATATACTTCTATCATTTCTGCAGAAGTCGAATCAGGGTGCCTCCTTGAAGGGAAGTGCACCCGACTATCAGAAGAAACTCCGGATAAACATCTTTTCCATCTTTAAAAATCTTTAATATCTTTGTTCCCCGTCAGAAGGGAGCAACGCCCAACAATCGGAAGAAACTCAAGCCAACCATCTTTTCCATACCGGTGGAGCACCAATATTCACATACCTTGTGGCGAGTGTATCCTTGCTTGCGATCCCGACTCACCGAACTGACCCCGCCAGGGTTCTACCATTGGTAGAAAGCGGCATATCCCACACCCATACCAAACCAATAGCCCCGGGATTCATCCCGGGGGAGGAAAATTGTCTGAATCACGATTTACATGATTTCAGGATTCGCAGGATTATCCGCAAGGCATTCATTCTGGTTAACCAAACCAATAGCCCCGGGATTCATCCCGGGGGAAGGCAAGATCCGTAAAGCAACAGTTTGCGACGTACTGACATTCTTTCTGCGGACACATTGTTGTGTCGTAATCCTTTCAAGTCAAGGCAAGATCCGTAAAGTCGAAAGAAAACAGAGGTGGGACAAATGTTCCAGCCTCAGTAAGTCGTAATCCTTTCAAGTCAAGGCAAGATCCGTAAAGACGCATCCTGCCAGATTAAAGAAAAATGGTTGGAAATTCCTTTCTGTGTCGTAATCCTTTCAAGTCAAGGCAAGATCCGTAAAGAAAAAAAAAATCTTTTAATTTTATTTATGGAGATCGTTATGAGTGTAGTCGTAATCCTTTCAAGTCAAGGCAAGATCCGTAAAGATGGAAGAAAAATACGGAATCTATGAGGGCGAAGGCGTCGTAATCCTTTCAAGTCAAGGCAAGATC
>RHKR01000165.1 GCA_008363265.1 Chlorobiota bacterium | reverse complement strand
ATGGTATCATTTTTCGAGTAGAAATCGAACCTGCGGGTGAAACTAACAAAATTCAATGAACGGTCGAGTCCAAGAAATGTGTACTGCGCGTTGAACGAATTGTCTTCCTGAAATACTGAAAGGGCGGGATTGTAATAAGTAAAAAGGTTACCGTTCTTTACGGTCGAAAGGGCATTCCCCATTCCGATTCCACGGGCCCCGAATCCGATCCTGCTGAATGCGCCGGGTGCCGAGGAGAGATTGTTCATTTTCCTCTGTGCATCAGACTGCGCGGAAAGAAGAATAAAAAGTGATACCACTGCTAAAATGATCGTTCTTTTCATGTTATTGCAGCACCATTATCTTTCCGAACATCGGCTTTTCACTACCCGCGTCAATTCTGTAAAAATAAACACCATTGGGAACAACATTTCCGTTGTCGTCCTTTCCGTCCCAAAAGTCGATCACTCCGCCGTTGTCACCTGAGTTAACCACATGCGTGGGGTTTCCCCTTCTTGCGTTTTGGATCACTGTTCTCACATAGTTCATGCCGAAGTCAAATATCCGGATCGTAACATCCAGCTCTTTTCCGCCTGTCGAGTATTTAATCTTGACCTGCTCGGTCTTGGGCGAGAATGGATTCGGGAAGGCATATGAGTCTTCCCTGCTCTCGAGAGCCTGTGAGGCGAAATAGAGCTTCCATAGGTCGGGCCATATCCCGGTAAACCCTGAGTTCTTTATAAGCCCGTCCGCAGTACCAATATAAAGAGCGGTTCCTGATTCTGCCCATGCAGCTGAGTAAAAAGTGGCGGTTTTAAGCGAAAGCTTTGTTTGTGTATCTACAATATTTCCGGGTGAATACCAGTTCTTACCGAAGTCGTTGGATTTATAAAGTCCACCGGTTGCAGCAGCCACCACTTTGTCAGTGAACACGGCAAAGTTGTTTACCCGCTCACCTTCGAGACTGGTGATCCAGTTGGCACCACCGTCAGGTGAAAAACTCACACCGTAAAACTCATCCTGATCTTCGGCTTTCCATGTGGCTGCCCAGATCTCATCGGTGCCCGGTTTGTTGCCGAGACCGACAACAAAGTTGCCGGACATCGCGTTAACCTGGTTCTGATGATTGAATTTTACCCAGCTTATACCGCCATCGGTCGATTTGTTAATGCCATTCGCTGTTCCGGCGTAAATTACAGAATCACTGGTAGCCATCACACTGAAAGCCCTGTAGTTGAGGTAACCATCGCTGCAGAAATTTCCGGGTACAGGTGACACACAGAAATCGAGTACATCCGTTGGTTTAACCGAATTCAGGTAATCAGGCGGGAGTATTACCCTCTGCCAGGTAACTCCAAGATCGGTCGATTTTCTCAAACCACCCGCAAACGATGCGATCCAGACAGTGCCGGGTGTTATCGCTATATCATAAGTGATGTTCTGAACCGCTACTGTAACAGGAAGTGCTCTGAGGCGGTTGGCTCCGTAAACAATAACCGTGTCACTATTGGCATCAAGTGGTTGCCCTACCTTGTTCCAGGTCTCACCGCCATCGCTTGACCAACGGAGGCCGCTCCCTTCGGGAAGTGTTTGTCCGGTTCTTACAACAGAGTGTGCAGTAGCTACCCAAATGATGCCGCGGTACTTGTCCCACGCGATCGCGGAGATATTCTCCGTGCCAAACGCGGGGTCACCGTAATAATTCCGCCAAGTCAGGCCTTTGTCGGTCGAACGGCTAAGACCTCTTGAAGTGCCGAGCCAGACAGTATCACCCTGAATCAACATCGCGCTGATAGAGTTCGATGCGGGATTCTCGGAAGTGGTCGCCGAAACAGAGGCCGGTGACTCATCAAACTTAAATGTGAACGGACTCTCCTGCGCCAGCACAGGGAGCCCTAAGAAGAAAACGACGAGTAGAATGCTATGGTATATCTTCATATTACAATATCACGATCTTTTTAGCAATGGGCACACTCTTCTTTTTTCCACGGTCTTCCGCGGTAAATGTGAAGGTGTATTCACCCTTCTGATTGCTCGCAAAGACAGACACGATGATCGAATAAATGTCATCGTTGGCAACAACATCTCCGTGAAGGTTGAAATTACCGTCGTCATACATTAAGAGAGCCGCATTGTTCGAAGTGCCGTCAGGTCTTGTAACCACAAAATAAACCCGGGAGAGGTCCTGCTTACCGTTCGGGTCGATCGCTTTCACGGTCATTCTAAACACGGTTGTATCAACCACGATGAGGGTGTCGGGAGCAACGAGATCACTTAAAACGGGCTCCTGATTGGCACTCCCGTTATCAAAATTAAATCTGCTGATCGAAAGTTTATAGGTGCTGCCGTTACTCTCGGCCGCTGAATACTCGGCACGGTACTCACCGGAAAGGAGCGCCATGCTCATCGGATATTTCGTCGAGAAGACCTTGTCACCGGCTGCGTCATCACCTGAAGCACTGCTTCCATTATCATAAAGATAAATGGGTGAACCGTTAACTTTCTTGTCACCCGGTCCGTAAAGGTCCATAAAGACACTTCCGGGAGGTGAATTGTAGCCAATATGTATAAAGAATTTCACGAGCGAATCGGTCGGGTTGTACCTGAGTGAGTCATATCTCACGACACTCTGCACCGAATACTTCACCGGCTCCGGGTCAACTATGTTACTAAAGTCTTTCTCGCATCCGGCCACAAGAAGCGCCAACAGTGCGAATCCAATTATTTTTCTCATTTGTGCTTTTTTAACTGTAAATATCTTCAATTGTTTGAATAACGAAAAGACCATAAATAGTGGTTAACGGTTAGTGGTCAGTGGTTAGTTCTTAAAAGTACCATCACTAACCTCTATCCTCTAACCTCTAACCACTTTATAAGACTTCCCCACTAAGTATGAATGGCATCGGAATAAAAGAGAGTATAAAAACCAGTATTCCGAAATAGCCAATTATTAATCTGCCGGGCCCCAAGGGTTCGTTATCGTAAACGGGGGGATGCTTAACTTTTATCACAAAGTAAAGCAGGAGTGCCCAGATGAACCACCCGGTCCAGCCGAAGCCCAAACCTGTATCATAAAATTGATTTATCACTCCCAGACCTCCCGCGAAAAGGAGGAAGAACATTGCCACCCAAGCAACCCTCTCCTGTACCTTCTCACCGAACATGCCGTAAATGATATGTCCCCCGTCGAGCTGGCCGACAGGCAGAAGATTTAGAGCGGTAACAAACAAACCGAACCATCCCGCGCAAAGGTAAGGATAGTGGTAAATTTCGCTCATCGGTGGAATAAAACCGTCAGGCGAGTTGGCAAACAATTCCCTTAGGATCACAAACAAAAGGTTCTCCCCGAACGCGAGTGAAAGGCCTCCCTCACCGTAAGTCGGAAGATCATAGTCGGGGTGAATGCTCATGATGAACTCCTTCCCCGGCAGGTTTTGAAATCCGTATATCAGCACGATCACAGAGATCACGAAACCCGCTATAGGACCTGCAATTCCGATATCGAAAAGCGCTTTTCTGGAATAGATCGGGCTTTTCGTTTTTATCACTGCCCCCATCGTACCGAAGTTAAGCATCCCCGCAAGTGTGGGAAACGGAATAAAGTAAGGAAGTGTTGCCTTCACATTATGAAACTTTGAAGCAAAATAATGTCCGAACTCATGAAACCCGAGAATAAGCAGGATCGAAACGGCGTAAGGTATCCCCGCCGGGATCTGCGACACTTCCAGCCCTGCAACCACAGGGACCACCCAGAATGCGCCGGCGATGGTGGTTGTAACAAAAGTGGTCAGAAACAGGAGAAGGGGTATGCCATACGTCCTGAAAATATTTTCACTGGTCCCTGAAGAGTTCATATTTTGTGAATCGCTCATTATTAGAAATCGATTGTTACACCCGTTGAAAAATACCGGTCGTCAAGTTCGTAATACTCGCCGTGGATATTCTTTCCCTGATAAAGAGTGAAGACCAGACGGGCTCCCGCGCCTTCAGGGTGACCGAATTTCACGCCAAACTGTACCCTGTGGCTTGGTGTATAAGCTGTGGTCGATGCAAGTTTATAGTCGTAAGCAACAAATGGATGAAAGTGACCGAATGAAAGGGTCTTCGGAAAAGCATCGAACCCTGCCTGAAGTATCCATGGCTCGATCTCGGTCGGATCAACGTGGAACAGGTAACTCGCGCCTGCATAAACCCTGATACCGGTTACTCTGTAGTAGTACATCAGTTCTACAAATTCGCGGCTGTAAACTATCGGGTTCCTGCCGTCCCTCCACCTCTGGTTGGGTCCGTCATAGTGACCATCGACGAAGTGGGCACTTATGTGACTGAGTCTGATCCTTGTACCCCATTCTCTTCCACCCGCCATTTCCTTTTTGAATCCGACATTCACGCCGAAGAGATAGTCGACCGCGTCAACCGGGAAATGGAAATCGGACTCGCCGCGGAGTCTGGTGTAAGTAAAAAAATCGGCCCCGAGTGAGAGCGTTGCACCCTGCCCGTATCTTCTGTGAAAAATATCTTTTGATGCTCCAATATCCAGCCGAAGGTCGTTCTGTCCTGTCTGAAAGAAAACACCCATTCTGGGTTCGAGGAAATTGGAAGTAAAGGGTTGAATGTTCAGTTCACCCGGAAAAACCGCGGAGCTTTGTCCGTAAACGGCTCCGGTTACGATGATCGAGAGCAAAAACAGCCTGAAATATCTCAATAGATACCTGTTCTCTATTTAAAAAATATAATCTTGAAATATAACAAAAGCGCGCCACTTTTGCAGGGTTAGAACTTTCGCCCCTTCCACTCAACACTCCTCGAAAAAAGGAGAACAAGAGGCATGAATGTCACATAAAAGAAGTAGTAGATCTCGAAAAAGGGGAAGTATTTTATGGTCGGAAGCATCCCCACTCGGCTCAGGAGTGAGATGAGGAAAAGAAGGTCGAACAGCACCACTGCGAGGATGAGCAACCCCGCAACCGGTGGATTAAAGAAAAGAAATATCAGCGGTAACGAGTGGGCTGCAACGGAAGTAACCAGAACCAGCACACCATGGAACGGGACGCGGGTTCCCCCCAGCGACCACCTTTTTTTCTGTCGGAAAAGTGAGGTCATGTCGGGTTCCGGCATCGACTCGATCAATCCGTTTCTGTCGACGGGAAAAACAATTTTGTATTTCCCAAGCGCGGAGATTGCGGCGAGCAACTGGGAATCCTCGGTTACACTGAAAGGCATATTCTCATAGCCGCCTGTCTCATTGTATGCTTTACGGAGATAGGCCATATTGTTGCCGATAACACTCAGAGGTATTCCCGCGTTTATCGTGCCTGAACCTGCCCCAAGAAGATAGATAAAATCAAGGTGTTGCATTCCATTCCAGATGCTGCCCCTCTGCTGACTGGTGATCCCGCCACAAAGACCGACGCCCTCAGTAAAACGGGAGGCGAGGCTTTTAGCCCAAAGGGGATTGACCGCGCAGTCGGCATCGGTGGTAAGGATAACCTCACCCGTGGCACGGTTAAGTCCCTGAACAAGAGCGTTTGTTTTTCCACGGAGATGGTTGACAGGTTCGACTCCGTGCACTTTGATGAAGCGTTTCTTGTCGGCAATAAATTCATCGATTATTTTCCCTGTGCTGTCGGTGGAGCGGTCATCAACAATTATTATTTCAAGTTTGCCGTAGGGATACTCGAGTTTGTCAAGTGCCTCGAGACATCTGAGAATATCTTTCTCTTCATTTCTTGCTGCCACTATAACGGATGCAGTGGGCAGCTGATCATCGGGAAGTGCCGGAAATCTTTTATGTGAAGCGATCAGATAGACAAGGGTCTGGCAAATATAGAACGCAACAACAGCGAAGACCACTATCTCAAACATTCTTCAGGCGCCCCTAATACAAATTCTTTTTTATTCACTGTTTGCACCAAAACTGTGAGGGTGTCTTCGAACACTCCCTTGCTTTTATGGTTATCGTGCATTACAA
>RHKR01000164.1 GCA_008363265.1 Chlorobiota bacterium | reverse complement strand
GATAACCTGCAGAGATGGAATTTCAATGCCCTTTGGCTCATAGGTGTTTGGGAACGCTCAACCGCCTCCGCGAAGATCAAACAGTTCTGCGGAAACCCGGAAGCTGCTTCTTCTGCGTACTCACTTTTCGATTATGATATAGCGTGGGAACTCGGTGGCGAAAAAGCATACGAGAACCTACGCGACCGCTGCGCCCTCCGCGGGATAAAGCTCGCGAGCGACATGGTGCCAAACCACACGGGCATCTACTCACGCTGGATAATCGAACACCCAGAATATTTTATTCAGGCCTCCGAGCCTCCATATCCGAACTACACTTTTACAGGTCCCAATCTCTCCGATCATCCCGATATCGAACTCAGGATCGAAGACAGATACTACACCCGCGAGGACGCGGCTGTTGTATTTCAGCACATCGACCGGAGAAGCGGCAAGATCCGCTACATCTATCACGGTAACGACGGCACCAACATGCCGTGGAACGACACCGCGCAGTTGAACCTCCTCGACCCGGTGGTTCGTGAAGAATTGATCAACACTATTAAAAAAGTTGCCTCCAAATTCTCGATCATCCGGTTTGATGCGGCAATGATCCTGAGCAAGAAGCATTATCAGAGATTATGGTTCCCCGCTCCGGGTCAGGGTGGGGCCATCCCCTCACGTTCCGACTATGCTATCTCGAAGCAGACATTCCACAAGATGATGCCGAAAGAGTTCTGGCGCGATGTGGTCGACCGCTTCAACGAGGATATGCCGAACACACTCCTGCTCGCGGAGGCTTTTTGGCTGATGGAGGGTTACTTCGTAAGATCTCTCGGTATGCACCGTGTTTACAACTCCGCCTTCATGCACATGTTCATGAAAGAGGAGAACGACAAATACAGAAAACTGATCAAGAACACTATCGAGTTTGATCCCGAGATACTGAAACGGTACGTTAATTTCATGAGCAACCCTGATGAAGAAACAGCGATAAACCAGTTCGGCAAGGGAGACAAATATTTCGGCATCTGCGTTATGATGGCGACACTTCCGGGCCTCCCGATGTTCGCGCACGGACAGATAGAAGGGTTCACCGAAAAGTACGGAATGGAGTACCGTCGTGCCTACTACGACGAACATGTCGACTCCCATCTGGTTGAAAGACACGCTAAAGAGATATTCCCGCTCCTCAGGAAAAGATACCTTTTCTCGCAGGTGCAAAACTTCGAACTGTTCGATTTCCACGACGGCTACCGCCATGTGAACGAGAATGTTATCTCCTTTACCAACAGGGTGGGCGACGAGAAAACCCTCGTCTTCTACAACAATTCTTTCTTCCGCGTTTCAGGAATGATCAAGAACTCATCGGGCAAAAGGATAAAACCCCAATATGTCGATAACAAGGCACCTGAAGACAATTGGGAGACTTCTAATGTCGAAGACCAGAAGGTGGCACCTAACGAACTTGAGTTCAAATCGCTTTCAACCGCACTTCAGATCAGACCGCATGATGGATTTTTCTATACATTCAAAGACATGATATCGGGAATGGAATTCATCCGGTCCGGTGCAGAGTTCTTGAATGATGGTTTCAGTGTAACCCTGAACGGCTACGAGTATCATGTCTATATCGGTTTTAAAGAGGTTTATGATACCGACGGAAGTTACGCAAGACTCAACCAGTATCTCCACGGACAGGGAACCCCATCGCTGTCACTGACATTGCTTGAGTTGAATCTGATCGATGTTCACCGCGCGATAATGGATTTCTTCTCGAAGGATATACTTCAGGAACTCAAACGTCACGCAGGTCTGGTTACCGATGCCATGAATGTGGAAGAGTTCAGCACTCCGTTCACAATGCGTTTTACTTCCGTGTTGAACAGGATAGCAGAGTACAAGAATGTCCAGTTTAAATCAAACGCCGCAATGACACGGCTGATGAAGGAACTGAGCATCCTCAAAGGATATTCCTCTTACATCACCCAGGATGGGAACGGAGAAACCGGTAAATACTGGCTGCTGAACCGCCAGAGTGCCGAGGACCATGTCTATACTGATATCCTTGTGATGTACACCGTGGTCAAGAGACTCCTGCTCGAGACTGAGGAAGCAACCGGTGATGATCCTTACAGTCTTTACGACTCACTCCTGCTCGAGAAACCCCTTTGGCAGGCGATCATCAGGCTCGGCGACAAGTATCACGAGGCAAAGTATGAGTTCGATCTTCTAAGGATACTTGAATCAACTGAGAACATTTACAACCGGAAAGGTATATTCAATCCGGAAGGAAAGGTCGAACCCGAGCCATTGCCACTTCCCACCATTTCTCTTCTTGAGAAAAATGAAGTGCAGGCATTTCTCGGTTTGAACGACTACCAGGGAGTCAAGTACTTCAGCAAGGAACAGTTTGTTCAGTTGATGACATGGGTCTTCACCCTCAATGGTCTGCGGTACGCTGAAAGAATGGTAAGAAAAGGTGGCGACAAGGTTAAAGACCAGGCAGGCATCTTCAAACTCTTCAGCTCCAAGGAGTTCACTCAGGCCGTTACTGTGATGGCCAAATATACCGACGGTCTGATCAACCTTGCCATCCATTCAGGCTACAGGTTTGAGCCATTTATTTCAGCCATTCCAAAACGTCACGAGAGTTTATGGAGTCCGGCTCCCGCTCCGGTAAAACCGGCAAAGAAGACCGCCATCAGGAAAGCAGCCGGAAAAAAGTCACAGGCTAAAAAACCGGCTGAGAAAAAAACCAAAGAGAGGAAGGCTCCCGCACCCAAGAAGGAAGCCATAAAAACTTCAACCGCCAAACTGAAAAAATCAACCAAAACCGGGCGGAAGAAGTAACTATTTTTTCGAACCACTCACCCCTTACCTCACCCCCTGCCCCTCTCCTACAAGGAGAGGGGAATTGTGAGGCACTTTGTTCATACACTTTGTGGCGCAAGCATCCTTGCTTGCGGCTGCCCGAAGGGCAAGCCTGGCACCGGAAGGTGCCTCTTATGGGTAGAATAAAATCCCAAAACAAAACCTGACCCCGCCAGGGGTCAAATAAAGGTAGGCAGTTTCATAAATTTTGTTTTCGTCACCTACAGTACAAAACACTTTTTGTAGTTCTCGCGAATCTCGTTTGAAAGAGATTGGTATCTCCTCATAGTATTCTCAATTTCTGTCTGTTCTTCTCGCTCGAGGTTTTCTAAAATAGGCCTTAGAGTCTCATTGTAAAGTTTCGTATGGTCAGCTTGCCCATTTTCTCTATTCAGATAAGCATTCCAGCGTTTGATTTCACTATCAGATGCTTCTTCGTATTCATTCCATTCCTGAGTAAATCCTCCATAGTCCTCTTTTATTGTTACAATCTCAGTGCCTTTTTTTGTTACCAGCAAAGTGAAACTCCCTTTTGTGGTATATGTCGTACCAGAGGTATAAAGAAGGGCTCTATAAGTCTCTCCTGGTATTTGGACTTCATACCTGTTTTGTCCATTTTTTGCAACAATATAGCCCTGTAAGTTGAACACTTCATCAGGTGGTCTATTCTCATGAAAGTGTTCTGGAGATGGGTGATCGGAGTACCAGTTTTTGCTACTTTGTATCACTTGATTTATTCGGATAGAAACGGCATCATTTATCTTTAATTTATTAATTAGCAGATCAGAGGCAGAGGCCATTTTATTTTAATCATTGCTCTCAACCGCACTGACAAAGTGCTTTCTAATCTTCTCAATAATGGTATTCCTATCACCAATTGCAATTACAGATTTGTACAAATCTAAATATGAAGGTACTGTGGTTCCATTAGCTATAGTGAAGTAATTTGATAACATTTCGTCAACCATTAAGAATGGTTTTTGGTTATTCTTGTATGAGTTAAGTGCTTTTTCAACAAATTCGCTGGGCACACCATTTCGGATAATTGATTCGATGTACTTTTTACCAGGTTTCAGATCTTTTGAAACAATTTCATCAATCGCGAATTCAACCAAGTTCTTCTTTTCTTGAGATTGAAAATGCATATTATCTGAAATGAACTCAATAAGGCCCTCAGAATCCTTTTCTTCGGCCATTTGAGTTAAATCCTCTTTGTTTTTGCTGCAGCCTGAGAAGAGTAAAAGAACTAACAACAGTGCGACAAACAGCTTCATTGTACATCTCTCCTGATAATTTTGTACAATAAAAAAACGGAAACCCACCTTCAGACATACCTCATGGCAGTTAACCACCAAGGTTGACTCAAAGTCAGTTTCCGTTTTTAATTCCCGGAAGGAATTCAGCGCGTGCTAGTAAAAAGAGAAAAAACCAGTGTCTTCCCTGAGACAATTAACTGTTTTTCAAATGGTATAAATGCTTGCTAATGTTTCCCTTAATTGTGATAAGCGAAATTAATCTTTTTCACAAAAACAGCAAATCTTTTTTTTATAATTCTCCAACCTTGCTTAGTTCATCAATTATCAACTTGTTAAGGCTGATATTTTTCCTGTTAGCGATCAATGCCAGGTTTCTGTGAAGATCGGAAGGCAGCCGTAATACAAACTTCCCGGAGAAAGGCTTTTCAGGCTCTTCACCCCGCTCCTGGCAGAATTCCAGATAGTCCTCGACCGAGTCATGGAAGGCCTGTTCCAGTTCTTTTACGGATTCGCCCTGAAAAGTGATAACATCCCTGGTGTTGATCACATCTCCCGAGAAAATCCCGGCCTCTTCGTCAAAAATTACTTTGGCAATATATCCTTTATATTCCATGGTTCATTCCGGTCTCTGTTAGTTTGATAGTACTAATTTACGATACTATAAATAAAAAATCAAATTATCTTTCAACAGAAACCGGAATGAAATCTCCCGCCTACTTCATCAGCAACATCTTCTTCACTGAAGAGAAACTTCCTGACTTTAATTCGTACAGATACAGCCCGCTTGGGAGATCGGAAGCGTTAAATGAAACCTCATGGTATCCCGCCTCTTTTGAGCCATTAACCAGTGTTTTCACAGCTTCGCCGAGGGAATTGTAAACCGTGAGGGTTACATTCCCGGCAACGGGTAACGCGTAACGGATAACGGTTGAAGGATTGAACGGATTCGGGAAGTTCTGCTCGAGCGCGAACTCCGTCGGAAGTGAGAGATCGACCTCGGTTTCACCGGAATACGAAGCAGATCCATCAAGATCGATCTGCTTTAATCTGTAAAGGTACTTACCGGTTTTTGACAGGGGGTCAGTGAACTGATAATCCGAACGCGAAGTGGTAGTTCCATTTCCTTTAACGAAACCCGCTTTCTCCCAGTTACCATTGGTGCTTTTTCTCTCGATATCGAAACCGAAGTTGTTTGTCTCGGTCGCGGTGATCCACCTGAGGGTTGCGGCACCATTCACTGCTTCAGCGGTGAAGGAGATCAATTCAACCGGTATCTCATTGGTGCTGATCATTACGATCTTGACAGTGTCAACAGGCTTCTGGGGATCGTTTGACCTCACGACCATATCCATTGAATATGTTCCAAGCGGCAGACCGGCAGAGTTCATGGTAAGTTTAACCGCCGCGCTGTTGCCGTTATAGAGCATACCTGACATGTTGGTTGCGGCCAGCCAGTCAGGCTCCGCTTTGAACTCGACCGCGAGGCTGTTCTGAACGAAGTTGGCGTTGTAAGCGGCACCAAGTCCGACTGTTCCGGATTGATTTTCAATACCGACGGAGGCTGAGTTAAGCGTTCCATTCATGTTGTCGTAGTAATAAACGATCTTACCCGACGCGAATAGAACGATCTGGAAGTTCAGACTTGAAGTTGAAGCCGAATATTTCTGCCAGTTCTTGTACTGAATAATGGTTTTGTCCGGGTAATTCTTGTAGAATACTTGCCCGGCGGTTGTACCGTCAAGGTCATCCCAAAAGGCAGCCATCAGACCGTTCGGATTGGCAGTGTTCGGAAGCGCGACGTTCGTGAAAGAGTTGACAGTCGGAGCGGCGAAACTTACGAATCCGTTCGATCCGGCATAAACCGTGTTGGTGGTCTGACCGTAGTATTTGAAACCGAACCCAAGGTTAACCGCGGCATAGCCTTCATCTTTGGCGTTGTATGTTCCTGTCTGAACCCAGTTCGTGAGTTCTGTGCCAGTGGTTGAGATATCTTCCCAACTGTAGACAGGGCCACCCGGTTCACGGCTGTCGATCCACTTGTAACCTGCTGAATCGGGTCCACCCATTCCCTCGATCGCGTAGCCGAAGAGAATTTCAGGTTTCTCCTTGTTCGCAAAACGGATCAGTGAAGCGGCATTTTCAGTTCCGGTCCCGACCAAAGAAAGGCCGATGCTTCCTTCAGGGAAAGTGTTGTTCATCAGCTCAACCGAGTATGAGAGTGTCGAGGGATTGCCTGAGGTGTTGAAAAGCATCACCGAATCGCTCGCGACACTTCCTGAAAGCACGGTTCTGGTCAGGTTGTTCGTCGAGAGAGTAAGAACGGGTGCCTGAAGCGTGGTACCCGAAGGTGAGTTTGAGACAACAGAAGTGTTGCCCCAGTTGTCCTGCGATCTGATCGCGAAATAGAGAGTCGTGGCAGGCGCGAGATCACGCACGGTGAGTTCTTCCGGTTGTCCTGCCGGTTTGGGTGCACCGCTGAATACCACGGGATCCGCGCTGTTAAAATCATTAAGTGTCACGATCGGCGTTGCAGATTTTCGGATGATATATGAAACAACGCCGTTTCTGGATGTGTCCATCGGTGCGGTCCATGTAAGTTTGATACTGCTTGAGGTTGGTTCTGTCACCGCGAGATCGATGATCCGTGTTGGCGCGATAGTATCAGGAGGGACACTGACCGCCAGCACTGCCTTGTAGACATTAAGTCTGCCGCCTGTTACTGTCTGTCCCGCGAGAGCCGCGATCGGATCAGTGGCTTCAAGAAGGAATTGTTTGAACTGAAGTGCAGTTGCCGCGGGGTTTGTTCTGTAAGCCTGCAGAAGTCCCGGATTTGCGGCCGAGATCATCAGAGCGACCGATCCGGCAACATTCGGCGTGGCCATCGATGTACCGGTTTTAGTGCTGTAGGTTGAAGTCTGATCGGTTGAAAGAACTGTTGTGCCCGGGGAACCGAGATCAATGGTTGTAAGTCCGTAAGCCGCACCGGAGTTTCGGGTATCTGTTCTGGTTGTGTTGGTAACTGTGATGAGCCAGTTGCTTGGGCAGGCGGTTGGTATGTCACCCTGCTGGTCAACATTTATGCCGAGGTTCGCGGTGGCTCCGCAGCTCAGTACGCCGTATTTACCGAGCGAGTCATACATCGCGCACCAGATCGGGTAGTTTGAAGGCTGGCCGTAGTCAACCCCGAATGATGAATTGGTTGAAACCACAAAAGCACCTTTAGCGCCGTTGGTTTCATTGTAGGTTGCCCTGTGTTCAAGAACGAAAGCATAAGCCGCAACAACTGTTGCCTCGGAGGAAGAAGAGCCTGCAACCATCATGACCTTGGTATTCCAGTTAACGCCTGAAACACCGGTAGAGTTGTTGCCTCTGGCGGCTATAATTCCTGAAACATGGGTACCGTGACTGTCGCCGCCCGGTGTGCCGTTGTTGTTGTAAGCGTTCCACCCGAGATAGTCGTCCACGTATCCGTTCTGATCGTCATCGATACCGTTGTTCGGTATTTCGTGACGGTTAACCCAAAAATTCAGGTCGGGATGAGAGAATTGACCCCCACCATCGATCACGGCGACGACGATCGTGTCACCCAGTGCTGTAACTCCTCCGGTGGAGTAATCCCACGCCTCAGGCGCGTCTATATCGGCATCGGGTGTACCGCCGCTCTGTCCCGTGTTGTGAAGGTGCCACTGCTCGTTGAATCTCGGATCATTGGGTGTCGTGCTTCTGGTCTCAGAATCGAGCTTCACGGACTCTTCCGGATTCCTTTCCCGGTAGTTTTTATCATCGCGCAGGTCCATATAGTGATTGTTCTGCACGATCGAGACAAGCGGATGCATCCTCAGCGAGAACAGAACGTCGTTGTTACCCGCTGTTCTGGTATCATAACCCAGCAGCCAGATGTTCATCCTTCTTGAAAGGATACGGAGGTTTTTAAGGTCGTACGACTTAAAAGCGGGGATAATATCCTCTGCCTGAGCACCGGGTTTCATCTGGATGATTATCTCACCCGGAACGACATCACCGCCGCGCTGCGCTGTTAAAGGAGTTGATAAAAGAATGGTCAGAAGGAAGAGGGTAAAAAGGGTAAGAGTTTTTGTCACGAGTATACCGATAATTTTTAAGTAAAACACAAAATTAAGAAAATTATCCGGTCTTACTCATATAAAAGAAAACCACCCCCGGGGTGAGGGTGGTTGAAAAAGGCAAGACTGAATATTTAGTCTAAGCGGTTACCGGTTCAAGCACGGGATAATCGGTGTATCCGTGTTCACCGCCGCCATAAAATGTCTCCGGACCGAGTAGCGTGTTAAGAGGAGCGCCCGCGGCAAATCTTTCAGGCAGATCCGGATTAGCGATAAATAATTTTCCAAACGAAACCATATCTGCATCTCCGGAAGCGACCACTGCATTCCCCTTTTCGAGGTCATATCCGCCATTGATCATTATCGTGCCGGGGTAATGGGGTCTGAATGTTTTAGCAACACCCTGTTTGAATATCTGATACTGTGGCAGCCCGTCGATCGGCGCGAGCGGTTCCATCAGGTGGAGGTAAGCAAGGTTATACTTCGCCAGGTTTTTGATCACGAAGCCGTATGACTCAACCGGGTTTTCATCAAGCATTCCGTTGGTTACACCCCCGGGTGAGAGTCTGATCGCCGTTCTGTGCGCGCCAACGGCTTTAACAACCGCGTCAACCACTTCAAGCGCGAACCTGCCGCGGTTCTCGATTGATCCGCCAAATTCGTCATCTCTTTTGTTGCTGTTTGAATTTATGAATTGATCGACAAGATAGCCGTTGGCTCCATGGATCTCAACACCGTCGAATCCTGCCTCGATGGCAAGAAGTGCTGCCTTCGCGTAGTCGCTCACAATTCCGGGAATCTCACTGATCTCGAGAGCCCTTGGGGTTTCAAGGTCGAGCATCCCTTTGTGCGTGAACTGCTTTCCCGGGGCGGCAACAGCTGATGGCGCCACCGGCAGTTCGCCATTGTGGAAAACAGAGTGTGACATCCTGCCAACATGCCAGAGCTGAGCGAAGATCTTTCCACCTGCCGCGTGAACAGAATCAGTTACAACCTTCCATGCTTTGGCATGTTCTTCCGTGTTGATGCCGGGGGTCCAGGGGTAACCTATGCCCTGTTCAGATACCTGTGTTCCTTCGGTGATCAAAAGTCCGGCCGAAGCTCTTTGCGAGTAATATTTGGCCATCAATTCTGTGGCGAGTGTCTGTGGCGCGCGGCTTCTGGTCATCGGCGCCATCGCGATCCTGTTTTTCAGCGTGAGATCGCCGGTTTTTATCTCTGAAAGTATGTTGATGCTCATAAGTTCTCCAAATTAAAGTGTTACAGTGTAATATATGTTATAACATTAAATGTTAAAACATGGTTCCGTGATCCTCTTTTTTATCAGCAAAAAGTTCATGATTCACTAATTTTCGATGGAAGAAT
>RHKR01000163.1 GCA_008363265.1 Chlorobiota bacterium | reverse complement strand
ACATTGTCGGAACACTTAAGATCGGTGAACATACCGACCTCAGCCTCCTGGCGGGTTCACGCGAAGCGGGAATTATCTGTATAGGTGGGGTCTGCAGGTACGAGCCTGAGTTCAGAGGGGTGGAATTCAAGATGACCAACAGGTTTTAACGCTGAAAAGTTGAGCGATAGTAGAAATATTTTGTAAAACAACAGACTCTTTTTTTATATTGCTGTTCGATAATTAAAAGTGTTTTCTGCAGTCACAATAATTTTACCCATTCACAAGAGCCAAGGAACAAAGTTTGATCAGGATCTTCTTCGCACTTCTCTCGGTATCTGCCGCTGCTGCGACATTCTACCTGCTCCTCGATGGATATGGAGGTCCCTTCGCCACCTTTATCAACAGCTATGCCCTTGAAACATCAGTTGTGGCGGCTGCGTACTTTATCAGTGTCGGTCACAAACGGATCAGTGGAAACAAGATCGCCAAAGCCGCGATCGTCTTCATACTTGCCACCCTTGTGGAATTGGCTCAATACCTTGATGTGAACCTTTTCGGAAGTCAACCTGATCCGATCGATTTCTTTTTCTATGCGGTCGGCCTAACTGTTGCCCTTTTCATCGACTATCAGGTGATCCCCCGGCTGGATGGCACTTATGAGAAGGTGGAATTTAAATAGGTACTAGTCCGCCGCGGCGGATGAAGGATGAGGGATGAAGGATGAAAAAATGCTTGAAAATCCGTGAAATCTGCATAACATTTAAATAAAAAAAGCTGCCCTTTTGAGGCAGCTTTTTTGTTTTAAACGATTTCTTTATTTCGAGCGGTCTGGGTACTTAACCTTGCCCGGTTTTTTCGGTGGATTGTTCTTGAGGGTTTCGAGCATAAGGTCGATCGCCTTGTTGAGCTGCTGGTCATTGCCCTTGGCAAGCTCATGCGGGAAATTCTCGATGTCATAATCGGGATCAACGCCGTAGCCTTCGATGCCAAGTTCACCGGTTACTTCGCGGTAGCCGAACGATGGAGCTGTTACCGAGCCGCCATCGATAAGTGCAGGTGTTCCGCTGATTCCAACCAAACCACCCCATGTTCTCTTACCAACAAGTTTACCGAGTCCCGCTGCTCTGAAGTATGCAGGGAACGCGTCACCGCCTGAACCTGACCAACCGTTTATAAGCATTACTTTTGGACCGAAGTGTCCGACGAACGGGGTTTCCCAATCGGCGAATCCGTTGCGTGCCCAGTAGTTGTAGAGCTTTCTGTTAAGGAGTTCGACGAACCTGTCGGGAATCTGTCCACCGCTGTTGAAGCGTTCATCGATGATCAGGGCATCTTTATTGAGCTGACCCATGAACTGGCGGTAGAGATCGGTCTGACCGTCAATTCCGGTGCTCGGAACATAGATGTAACCGACCCTTCCGCCGGTTTTCTCTTCGACATACTTTCTGTTGTTCTCTATCCAGGCGTAATATCTCAGTTCCTGCTCATTCTCAAGGGGTTTAACGAGGATATCGCGGGCTCCTTCTTTCGAAGGCTTGCTGTTGATCGTGAGGATAACTGTTTTGTCAGCCAAACGCTGGAACGATTTCCACGGATCGTACTTTGGATCAACCTCAACACCGTTGACCGCGATGAGGTAATCGCCCTCTTTAACATTGAGTCCGGGCGCTCTCAGAGGTGATCTCACCTCGGATGCATCCCATGGAGCGGTTTCATAGATCTTCGCGAATTTGTAGAAACCTGAAGCTTTATCAAGCTGGAAGTCGCAGCCAAGCATTCCGACAGGTGTGTAGGGGGCGTTCTCCATATCGCCACCACCAACATAGGCGTGGGAAACATTAAGTTCGGAGATAAGCTCACCGATAACATAATTGAGATCGTTTCTGTGAGCCACGAACGGGAGGAGAGCTTCATACCTTTTCTTCATCTTTTCCCAATTCACACCGTGCATGTCAGGGTCATAGAAGAAGTCGCGTTCGATCCTCCAGGCTTCATTGTAGAGCTGTACCCACTCCTCGCGGGGATCGATCGTTGCGGTCATATTGGAAAGGTCGAGTTTGCCATCTGCGAGTTTCGCGCCGGGGTTGGGATCGATGATCGAGAATGAACCTTCAGGAGTACCAACGATCATTTTCTTCCCGTCGAAAGAAAGTCTGAACTGGGTAACACCCGATACAATTTCCTTGTGTTCCCTCTTATCGAGGTCGAACGAGTAGAGTGTACCGCCCTTTCTCCAGCCGCCGTCACCCTGGAACTGGAGGTAGAAGACCTTCCCTTCAGCTGCAGCGAGAGCACCGGCAGAGCCGAGCTTCTTGATCAGCATCGTTCTGGCTTCTATGCCTTCAAGGTCGATCTTTACGGTTTTATCGTCCTTTTTAGCCTCGGTCTTGGAGGAATCTTTCTTTTCATCTTTTTTCTCCTCCTTGGCCTCTGCCTTCACTTCAACCTCGTCGTTCTTCGGTGTGAAGATGTCTTTAACATCGTTGCGAAGTGTTACCGCGTAGAGGTTCACCGAGTTGTTGTAGACCCAGGTGGGATCCTGATCGGAGTATGTCGGTTCAAAGTTCTTCAGACCATAGAAGTAGAGGTATTCACCTTTGGGGTCAAAAGCCGGATTCGCGGTGCTGTAGAACTCACTCGTGATCTGTGTCGATTTACCGGTCTCGAGGCTGTACAGGTTAAGCACTGAGTGTGCGAAACTGACCCGCTTGTCGTACGCGAGCCATTTGCTGTCGGGGCTCCAGGCGAAACCGAAGAAGTAGTTGTGGTCGTCTTTGTCAACCTTGGTCAATTTCCCGTCAGAGACAGAGCAAATGTAGATATTTCCGAAATTGTCGTTGAACACTATCTGCTTGCTGTCGGGTGACCAGTTGATATTTTGCTTGAATCCGGCATCCATTTTGGTGAGTTTTTTCTCCTCGCCTTTACCATCTGCGGGTTTTATGTAGAGCTCATACTCACCGGTTCTGTCGGAGAAGTATGCTATGTGCTTCCCGTCGGGCGACCATGTGCCTTCGCGTTCGGCAACGCCTGAAGTGTTCGTAAGGTTTCTTGTAACGCCTTCTTTAGCCGGTACGGTCAGTATCTCACCTCTTGCCTCGAACACAGCGCGCTTGCCGTCGCGTGAAATATCAAAATTGGCGATCATTTTTGAAAGGTTTTTCAAAGCCGGGCGAACCTGCGGCAGATCAGAGGGGATATAAACTTCAACTGAAGAGGTCTTTCCTGTTATAACATTTAAGATGTGGAGTTTGCCGCCGTTCTCAAATACTATCTCATCGATCCCGGCGGAGGGCCACTTGACATCATATTCATCGAAGAATGTATGCTGTTTTACCTCTTTGGTTTTGGTGTTGTAGCTCCAGATATTGAGTTTCTTGTTGTTGTCTCTGTCGGAGAGGAAATATATCAGGTCGCCGATCCACATCGGAATGCCGTCGGAACCGTCGAACTCAGTTATTTTTTCGGAAGTGTTGTTCTTAAGATCGTATATCCAGATATCGCTGGCCATGCCACCACGGTAGCGTTTCCATGTTCTTCCTTCAACCGCGAGGGTCTGGAAGGCGATCCTGTTACCGTCGGGGCTTACTGATGCAAACTCGCCATAAGCGAGAGGCAGCACTTCAGGCATTCCACCGTCAACCGGTTGTTTCCAGAGTTTGTTGTAGCGGTACGAAGGTGAGTTTTGCTGCGAGCGGTAGAGGATGGCTGAACCGTCGGGGTACCAGTCGTTTACGAGATCAGGCGCGGGGCTGTGCGTCAGTCTGACAGGTACACCCCCCTCAGCGGGGATCACGTAAAGATCGGTGTTTCCGTCGTAATTGCCTGAAAAGACAATTTTGTCTCCTTTGGGAGAGAATTTTGCGAAATTCTCGCTGCCTGGGATGGTTGTAAGTCCGGTTGCCGTTCCTCCTGTTTTGGGGACGCTGTAGAGGTCGCCGGCGTACTGGAAGACTATTTTATTCTGCGAGATGTCGGGAAACCTGAGCATCAGGGCGTCGGGAGAGTGTTTTTCCTGCGAGAGGATAATGCCCGAGAGGGCGATAATGATGATGGGGAGATAGGTTTTGCGCATGGCGTTTCCTTTTTATAAAAAAATACCCGTAAAACAAACTTACAGAAAATCTGTTTTACGGGTAAAGAAATTCAGGATGAACCGCTTAAATCACGGGATGAGCGTCTTTTCTCAGGCTTTCTATGGCATGGTGGAGAAATCCGGGTAACACCGTCTTCTTGGTATGGTTGATGTTTACCGGGTTTTCGAGCTGATGGATCATGTCGTAGTAGGCCTTCTCACCATACTGCTCGACCACCTGTACTTTTCTCTCAGGTTGTCTGAAGTGGTAGTACATACTTGGTGGATCGGCTTCCGGGTGAAACTGGGTACCTATTATCTCATCGGATATCCTGATCGCCATCATTGCGGGTTCCACATAAATGGCTGCCGGTTCTGTCTCCATCGCGAGCACCTTGGCTCCGAGTTCCTCAAGTTTCGATTTATTCGGGTGAATAACCTGCCAGCCCCGGAAATCGGCACCGTAGAAAGGGTCCGTCAGGTGAGAGAATATAGGGTCCTGTTTTCCGTCTTCGGTTCTGGCAAAGGGGATTATACCGAAAGATTTTTTTTCACGCTGCACCACATCACCAAGTTCGAAGAATCGCGCCATCATCTGAAACGAGTGGCAGATGAAGAAGACGTGTTTCTTCTCTTCAGACCGCTGATTGTGGTTGTAGATACTCTCAAGAAGTCTAAAATAATCAGTCTCCCATTTGCGGCCGGAATCCTCGAACGGGGAACCGGGTCCCCCGGAGGAGATGTAGATGTCGTGATCGAGTCCGGGAACATCCCCCTTCAGGCGCGAATCAAAAATGGTATACTCCTGCGGCACATCTTCGAAGAGGGTGTCAACTTCGTAAAGGTGGTCCTGAATACACCTCATCCCCTGATTGGGCTCACCGTTGTAAAGGTCAATTACAGCGATTTTAATCTTTTTGGAAGACAATGCTTAAACTCCGTTATTTTAAATTTTCTAAAGTTTAAATTTACGGAACTTATCGCAAAGGGGAGGTCCGGAAAAAACCCCTTTCACCCGCTCTATATATGTACATGACAAATAAACATCAGGAAAACTTAAAGTTGAAAAAGATCTTAATAAATTACACTAACCATCCCTCAGCGAAGTGGACCGGTGACCAGGCCGCTGCCGCCTTTGAGAAGTGGAGCAGCGTTATCGATATTCCTTTCCCTCAGGTTGAGCCCGAGTGGAATGAAGCTGATGTTACGGCATGCTTCGATTTATTCCTCTCAGAAGTGCAAGGGAGACTCACATCTCTTGGAGTGGCAGAGTCAGATGCTGAATTTCTGATAATGGGAGAATTCAGATACACTTTTTATGCCGTCAGAACACTTAAGGAACGGGGTCACCGTGTATATGCCCACGCCGGTAAAAGAGAGGTTGAAGTGGTTGATAACAAGAGCATCTACACCTTCCGTTTTGGACGTTTTGTGGAGTATTTCTAAGATTCCCAGCTTCCGTGACTCCACACAAGGGTGTACGGAAGTGAGTAATATGTATGGTCGTGCGCAGCAGTTTTCCTCCGGTATTCGTATATTTATATGTAAATTTTTGGGATTTGCCAATATGCGATCATCGTTTTTCATCCTCCTTTTATTCTCCTTACTTCACGTTTACTCATTCGCCCAGCAGCCGTACACGATACTCATATCTTTCGATGGGTTCCGTTATGACTACATGGACCGCGGCATTACTCCGAACCTTTGGAAGGTGGCTGAGAACGGCGTAAAAGCCACTTCGCTTCGACCTGTTTATCCATCAAAGACATTCCCCAATCATTTCTCGATCATCACAGGGATGTACCCCGAGAACCACGGCATAATAAACAATACGATGTATGATCCCCACACAAAGGATATCTACAAAATAAATGATCCGGCACAGGTGCGTAACCCCCGCTGGTATAAAGGGGAAGCGTTCTGGGAAACAGCGCAGAGGTACGGCATCACC
>RHKR01000162.1 GCA_008363265.1 Chlorobiota bacterium | reverse complement strand
CTGGTCGCCCGGAACTGCCGTAAGTTCAGGTTTGATAGGCGGTTTCGAGAAGTTGTAGTTCGCGTTGTAGATCTGCTGAACCGTCTCTTTGTTAAAGATGATATCGTTAAGATCTTCACCGAAAACGAGCGCCATCGAGAATCTCTCTCTTAAACCCTGATTGAGGGGGAAAGGACCTGACGCAAAAACCATCGAAATGTTGGCCCTTTGAAGCGAGGTATCGAATGTACCAGCCACCATCTTGAGCCACATTGCTTCGTCATCTTTAGGCCAGCCGCCGCCGGTACCACCCTGACCAAGCCTGTAGATCGAAAGAGCGGTAAGACCGATCTGATCCGATTCATCCTTGTCGGTCTTGTCGAAGTTTGGCTCGCCATCAGTTGGCACGCCGTCACCTTCGCCTTCATCGGGACCGGTGTACTGTCTGTCGAAAGTACCAACACCGTCTTTACCGACGTCGTTGTTCAGGGGTTCGTTCTGGTCGGGATCCCATTTTCCGTTGCCGTTAAGGTCGGAGTAGCGAATCCAGTCACCGTCGTTATCGATGCCGTCATCGCGCTTTTCATCGGTCATGCCATCACCGTCGTTATCGAGAGCGTCCTGAGCATTGCCCGGGCTTTCAAGGTATGCATAGCCGTAGTAGCCGGTCTTCCAGCTGTCGGGAAGTCCGAGGCCGTTATTGTCGTAGCAATATGCAAGATCGATGCTTAGATTGTAGGAGGCGTTATCGTCTTCCGAGTCATCCGTTCCACCGACACCGCAGTCGGTGTAGAAACCGAAAGCTGTCTTTGGATAGGTGAAGTCGGAGATGTTAACTATATCGTAGTGCCAGAAGATGATATCTTCAGCGAGCACATGCGACCACTGGAAACCTCTTACTTCGACACGGAGGCCGAGACCGCCACGGGAGCTGTCGCCCGGAATCGGATAGTAAAAGAAGGGATTGCGCATGAACTCTTTATCTTTCGAGTCGTCCATCACGAAGAAGGTTTCGAACTCTGAGTTGAGCACACCGCGACCGAAGTAACCGTACCAGAAACCGTCCCACTCGGTTGTAAGGTCGAGGGCAGGTGGCCAGAACTGCGGCCAGGAGTTCGGATCAGTGTTGATCGCCGGTTTCTTTGACGAGGAGTTCATGTAGCCGGGAACGGGCTCGAAACCCCATATCTCACCTGTGACGGGGTCTTTATCCATCCACTCACGGTATGATGTCTGGAGCGGGTGGATGAGGTTGCCTGTGCCCGGAGCAGTGATCTCAGACATGATAAGGACGCTCACACCGTCGAGGTATGAGTGACCTGAACCTTTGGGCCATTCACCTGATGGCTGGTAGGGCCATTGCCCCACTTCACCATTGTTGTAAAAGAGGGTTCGTATCTGGTTACCGTCCATCACACCTTCACGCCTGTTGGTGATGTTGCCAAGCTGGTCGTTCCTGTACCTGAGGGTAGAGGCCGAAGGCTGGGCGAGTGTGATCCCGGTGAGTAAAACAAAAGTTAAAAATAATATTCTATTCAGCATTCTTTATCTCCGGGAATTAAAAGTCGAATCCGATACCGAACCTGATCTCTCTCGGGGTCGAGTACATTGCCGGGTTGTTGATGTATTCTTCTATTGTGTTCAAACCGATAATGTCACCGGCAAACTGTGTGTTCAGGTCAGCGTTCGCTCTACCGGTTGTACCGTAAACATCGAACTCGTTTCTGATGTCGAGAGCATTGTAAACGGTCAGATAGGTTCTCACATTGAACCCGCCGATATTGAAGATCTTGTCGACCCTGAGGTCAAGGTTGAAGTATGAAGGTTTAATGCCGCCGTTTTCGAAACGGACGCCACGGGAGATCTTCGGATCTTCAGTGTAAGGCATGCCTGATCCATACTGGAAGATGGCACCTACTGTCCAGTCACCCGGAACGCCGACATTCAGGCTCAAATTGAGTGTCTGACGCTGATCCCAGCTAAGTGGAACAACGGTCTTCGACTCTTCGATCGGAGGATTGGTCTGGTTCTTGTTGTACACAGCGTAAGGATCGGAGGAGTTGCCTTCGGCGATCTGGTATGTGTAATCGAGCTTCGCGCTGAAGTAGTTCGAGAACCTCTTGTCGAGTACGATCACAAGACCGCGGACGTTTGCGTAATCGCGGTTGATGAATCTTGCGTACTTGAAGCCTTCATAAGTGTTTACGATCTCCATACCGAGCCAGTTACGGATATCACGGTAGTAGAGCGACATGTTAAGGGAGATGTCTTCCATCAGTGCCTGCTGAAGACCGATCTCATAGATCACGTTCTTCTCTGCGTTCAGATCGGGGTTACCAACAACCGTGCTCAGGCTGTTGCCCGGACGGACGATGAAATCGGGATTCTGATACAGATTTTCGAACGACGGGATCTTGAAGAAGTGCCCGTAAGAGAAACGGATGATACCCTTGTCGGTGATCGGGAACGATGCACCAAGTCTGGGGCTCACCTGCCACTTTGCTTCAGCATCAACCCACTGATCGGCACCCGGGAAGTTGGGGTTACGGGTCGGGTTCTGCTTGTCGAGAGGCATGCGGCCTTTCGAATTGAAATAATCAAACCTTACACCGGCATTTATGATCATGATATCATATTCCATCTTGTCCTGGATGTAAGCCGAGAATTCCATCGGTTTTCTTGAATATTCTATGTTCGATCCCTGATCGGAGATGGTACCCACTGCCGGATATCCGGGGGTGAAGATAACGTTTCCGAGGGAGTCGGTCTGACCGTCGGTAAGGTTCACAAGGTCCCAACCGTGGTTGTAAATTTCATGAAGTCTGGCTTCGAAACCCACACCGATCTTGTGTTCCTTGGTGATCTGTGACGACATTGCCCACTGACCAACATAACTGCGGGTGGTTCTGTCGTATCTGCCACCCTGGTTTCCGCCGGAACGGAAGGTGTAGTTCGATATTGCAATACCCTGTCTTGGGCTTACATATCTTGGATCGAAAGGATTCTCGTAGAGGTAACCGTAGAAGTGGTAATTATTAACCGAGAACTTAAGGGTCTGGTTGGTTGATGAAGAGATATAATGTGTGAACTGGAGGTTCTGTATCCAGTCTTCACCGTAATTGGTTACCACACCGTCAGGTGTCCATGAGAATCCATGGTCGTAACCCTTGCTCTGTGTTTTGTCCCAGAAAAGCGAATAAGTGATCGCGATAGTCGGGAGGGCGTAGGTAAGTTTTCCGTTGAACGAATATTTGGTGTAGGGGTTCATCGAAACGTACGCGCCATCGCCGGTGTTACGGGGTATGAAGAATGACTTGTCTGCCGGATTGGGGAAGAACGGGACATCATCCGTCACATTGTAAACTCTTTTCCCGTAGAGATGCCCGATGTTGTCAAAATATCTTCCGGTGAGGAAGAAATAGAGGTTCTGCACCGGGGTGACAGGTCCACTGACCGTTAATTGAACGTTCTTTTGGGCGATCCTGTCGGCTTTGTCAAGATTTCTGAAGATCGAAGTATTGCCCGTAATAAAATTTCCTATGTATCCCGAAACATCAGTTCTGAATTTGTTTGAGCCACCTTCAGTAACGATGTTAACCACTCCGGAGAGTGCCTGTCCGTATTCGGCATTGAATGTACCTGTGATTACTTCCATCTGCCTGATTGATGTATTTTCCACTTCGATGTTGAATCCACCGTTGAAAGGATCGGTAACAGCGACACCATCGATCAGATAAGCCACGTCGTTCGATCTGCCGCCACGGAAGTGACCGTCGATAACGCCTGCCTGAAGGTTGACGATTTGGTTCACATTCTCAACGGGCATCATTTTGATGTCTTCGGAAGAGATGGTAACCGAGGTCGATGTAAGATCTTTCTGTACCAGCGGTTTTTCAGAGGTGATCACCACTTCCTTTTCGAAGGTGACACCGGCATTTTTAAGCTTGACATCGATCGAGGTGGTAAGATCTATCTTTACGAGGATCTTCTCGACGATGGTCTTCTGATAACCGACGGCTGAAAAAACGAGTCTGTATGTACCCGGTGGGACATTGTTGATGGCGTAGTAACCGTCGATATCGGCCACACCACCGAGATAAGTGCCTTCGAGCATTACCGTTGCCCCGATTATCGGCTCACCGGTCTTGTCGTCGAGCACGCGGCCCGAGATCTTGCCCGTGACACCCGCAAAGGTGGCGGTCGCGCCGGAGAGGATGATCAGCAGGAGCACTGCCGCATTAAAATTTCTAAAAAAATGGTTGATGGTTTGTCTCATCGGATCGTCCAATAATTTTTCTTGTCTAAAAGACGGGCGCGGATTTTTGAGGTCCGCGCCCTGAAGAAGATATGCTATTTAACAAGCATCATTTTGTTGATTAACGAGTTCGAACCGCTTTCGAGCTTGTAGAAGTAGATACCGCTTGCAAGCTGTGTGGCGTCAAACTTAACGGTGTAAACACCGGCTGACTGGTCCTGATTTACGAGGTTTGCAACTTCTCTTCCGAGCATGTCATATATCCTCAGTGAAACGAATCCCGGTTTTTCGATCGCGTACTTGATTGTAGTTGAAGGATTGAACGGATTCGGGTAGTTCTGAGCAAGAGCGAATCTGTCAGGAGTAAGTTCAGGATCGTTGATGTCTGTGGGTTCCCAAAGGTTACCGATCCAGGTATAAAGCCATCTCGAAACGTCCTGATACGATTTGTCTTCGTTGTAAGGTGAGTAGGTCATGATACCTTCTCTGGTCTGTGTTGCATCGGCATCGTTAAGGGCGAAGTCGATCGGCAGTCTGTAACCTTCAACAGGAACAAATGTCAGGTCGTTACCGTGGAGAGCGAGATCGGCAAGGTTTATCTTTGCTTCAACGATGTAACCTGAAGGGAATTTCTCATCCCAGTAGTAATTTACACCTTCACCGATAAGACTGTCAGTACCGGCTGAACCATCGATAAGGATACGGTTGTATGCGAATCTGAAGTGGTAGTCGGGCTGAGCACCTCTCTGGTATGAAGTGTGCGGCATACCGTGCCAGTTATAGAGACCGATATAAAGGTCAGGAGCATCGTTCAGATATGAAGAGCCCTGGGCGTTCTGAACAACGATATCGTCGTCAACATCAAACGCAACGTACATATACTGATTGTCCATTGCCACGTAAGCTTTGGCTGAAAGGTCGGCATCATTGGTTACTGTGGTATTTGTTACCACAAAACCTGTACCGTCAGAGATATACATTCTGAACGGGGTGATGTGCTGCCATTCTGCGAGGTTACCATCCGCAACAAAGTTCGCAGGTGCTGAAAGGGAAACAGTGGCTCTTCCTCTGGCAGTGTTGGTAACTGCTGATGAGTTCTGGCTTACAACGCTCTTGTTGCCGGCGAGATCTTTACATGTTACCGCGTAGTAGTAAGTGGTCGACTGATTTGTGTTCGGAGCGAGGAGAAGGTGCTCGAAAAGCTGAGCGTTCTCTGCAACACCGAGTTTAACCACCTCAACACCGGGTGCGGTGAGATCGGTGATCGGGTTCTTTGAGTAGAAAATGTCGTATGTTTCGCCTGTTTCGTTGGGAACATCGATCCATGTAACAACATTCTGATATGTACCCGCGAAAGCCGCTACACCCTGGGGTGCCGGAGGAGCGATAACGTCGAATTTCGGGTTGCCTGTCCACCAGTCGGTGATCCATACAACTCTTCCGGCCACGCCGGTTGCTTCGGCCATGATCTGAACAACATTAACATTGCTTGAATCGAAGAATGTTGTGTTATCCTGGAATGCCATTTCTCTCAGCGGGAATGAGTAACTGTGCCACTGATCGTCGGCGACCGGTGTAAACACAGTACCTTTTTTACCGCCACCGCCTTCGAGCTGAACTCTGAGGGCACCGGTCCCGGGAGGGCATTTCAGTTTTATTTTCATGCTGTCGACCATCCATGAACTTCCAAGGTTGAATACAGGGCTTACGTTGAAGCCTGTACCGGTCCAGCCGTTGTTCCATTCGTTGCCCTGGGTCCACTTTGCAGCGTTGCTGTTGGGAACAGGACCTGC
>RHKR01000161.1 GCA_008363265.1 Chlorobiota bacterium | reverse complement strand
GATGAAATACTTCTCGCGGAAAGAATTCTTGAAGTGCTGCCGCAGGAAGTCCGGGAGATAGCATCTGACATGCTCGGTAAGGAAATCTTCGAGGATGTAGGGCAATCGGTACAGTTTAAGATAGCCGGAGCCCAGGAGATGTTTGTTGAGGTCACCTGCTCACCGATCCCCGACAACGACAAGAAAAAAACCGCCGGAATCGTGGTAGTAGCCAAGGATATCACGCAGTACAAGCAGATCGAAAACCTCAAATCACAATTCGTTTCGATGGTTTCCCATGAGCTTAAAGCACCCGTGGCAGCCACCATCGGCTTCCTTGATATCATGAACAATCCTAAAATGAATCTGAGTGAAGAGCAAAGAACCGACTTTCTTACGCGGAGCACCAGCCGGTTGAAAAGTCTCCTCACGATGGTTAACGACCTGCTTGATATCTCAAGGATCGAACTGAACACCGTTAAGCGTGAGATAGTAAAACTTGATCCGGCCTCACTTCTGGCAGAATCGATCCAGATGATGGAATTCGAAGCAAAGAAGAAGAACATTACTATCCACTTCTCGAAAGGGGAGGCCACTTTCACGATCGAGGCCGACAAACTTGAGATCGAAAGGGTAATGACCAATCTCCTCAGCAATTCGATCAAATATAACAGGGAGGGCGGGGAAGTGTTCGTTACACTCCAGAAAAAAGGGCCATATGTACTCTTCGAGATAAGGGACACCGGTATCGGCATGAAGCCCGAGGAGAAGGAAAGGCTCTTCTCGGAGTTCTTCAGAGCCAAAAATGAGATGACGAAGGGAATTCACGGTACAGGGCTCGGGCTTTCGATCGTAAAGAAGACGATCGACTGGTACGCGGGTAAAATAGAGACAGACAGCGAGTACGGTAAGGGCACCACTTTCAGGGTCTTTTTACCGGAAAAAGCTGCAAAAGAATGATTTTTTAGAGGCCGGGCGTGTCCGAAAGGGACACAGATGACATAACTGCGGAACCAATTCAGTAACTTGCAGAGGGTTCCAATCGGGAGAAGTCTCCCTGAACTTCCGGTTCTTTCTGGTTCCGGAATGCTTTGTAATCATGGAAAAAAGCAATATAAAGTAAAGGATGAGTATGTCACTCATAGCAATAATTGACGACGACCCGGATATTATCGACGCCACATCATTAGTTCTTATGGCCAACGGCTACACTGTAGCGACAGCCAACAATCCAACCGACGGATATCAACTTATAAAGGATAAGACCCCCGACCTCATCATCCTCGACGTGATGATGACCGAGCCGGACGACGGTTTCTTCCTTGCCCAGAGGATCCGCCGCGACGGGTTAAAAACCCCAATTCTCATGTACACATCGGTATCAAAAGCTCTCGGTTTCGAGTTCGGAAAGAGTGATATGGTGCCTGTCGACGATTTTGTCGAAAAACCGGTCTCCGCCGATGTGCTTCTTGACAAAGTTCAAAAACTCCTCAACAAATAGAGAGAGGTGACGAAATGCTGGAACTTGAAAAAAACAATCTCACCAGGGAAATTGAAGAGTTCGCCCTGGCGTACGAGAACAACAGGACAGCCCTGATGCCTCTTCTTGAATACATTCAGAGCAAATACCACCACATCCCTGACTTCGCTCAGCAGGAAGTGGCCAGGGTTCTCGACATCCATCCCGTGGAAGTATACGGTGTGGTTTCATTTTATTCATTCCTTAATGAGCAGCCTAAAGGCCGGAATATTGTACGGCTCTGTAAAACCATCGTTTGCGATATGGGCGGAAAGTGCGCCATCGAAAAAGCGATCGAGAGGGAGCTCGGAATGAAGTTCGGTGAAACAAGCCGCGACATGAAGATAACCCTCGAATTCACCAATTGCCTTGGAATGTGCGACCAGGGGCCCGCCATGATCGTGAACGACCGTGTTTACACCCGTCTCGATCCTGAAAAGGCCTGTGCCATTGTAAGGGAGATAAAGTGAGGAGGATGATATGACACACAATGACATTAGCAATACGATCCATGAATCCAGTCTTCTGTTCTCAGACTATAAAGCCGGATCAGGAATAAAAATAGCACTCTCGATGAGCCGCGAGGATATCCTCTTCGAACTTAAAGCTTCAAAACTTAAAGGAAGAGGGGGAGCAGGTTTTCCTACCTCCACCAAGTGGATGCTTGTTGCCGCCGCGAAAGGTGAAGACAAGTTCATCATCTGCAACGCTGATGAAGGTGAACCCGGAACATTCAAAGACAGGGTGCTCCTGATGAACTATCCTTTCCTCGTTCTTGATGGAATGGTGGTTGGCGGTTACACCGTCGGAGCACAGCATGGCTACATCTACCTTCGCGGTGAGTATGTTTACATGAAGGAGTATCTTGAAGAGTGCCTTCAGGAGATGCGTGACAACAAAATGCTCGGAGAAAACATACTTGGAAAAGAAGGATTCAACTTCGACATCTCGATAGTGATGGGAGCAGGAGCATATGTGTGCGGTGAAGAAACAGCACTTATCGAGTCACTTGAGGGACAGAGAGGCGAACCGCGGAACAGACCGCCATACCCCGTAAATACTGGGCTTTGTGGTGCTCCCACAACTGTTAACAACGTTGAAACCTTGGCCACAGTACCCCATATATTAATGATGGGTGGCGAAAAATACGCCGAAAAAGGAACCACCGGTTCTTCCGGTTCGAAACTCTTCTCTGTTTCAGGTGACTGCGACAGACCCGGTGTTTACGAACTCGACTGGGGTATCACCATAAACCAGCTGCTTGAAAAAGTCGGAGCACGGAACACCAAAGCGGTTCAGGTTGGCGGAGCATCAGGTGTTTGCGTGCCGAAGCTTAAATTCGACCGCACGCTCGCGTTCGAGGATGCTGCCACCGGCGGATCGATAATGATCTTTAACGAATCACGGAGCATGCTCCATGTACTGAAGAACTTCATGGAGTTCTTCGTTGAGGAATCATGCGGACAATGCACACCATGCAGAATAGGTAACCAAAAACTGCTTGAAGGCGTTGAGATGATCGAACGGAAAGAATACACTTTCGCTCACATCAACAACCTGAAAGAACTGGCTCAGACAATGAGGGTGGCCTCAAAATGCGGGCTTGGCCAGAGCAGTCCCAATCCATTCCTTTCGATCCTGGAGGATTTCAAGGATGAGATATTTCTTACCAAATGCAATGGAGGTGTAAAATGAAACATCTGAAAACATCCCGCGCCCCGATCAGCCATCAGACTTTCGTTCCGAAACCTCCGGAGGATACGGAAACCATTGGCGGTACAGTCACGGTGCAGATCAACACAAAAACTGTAACAGTGCCTTTCGGTACTACAATTCTGGAAGCATGCAGGATGTCGGATATATATATTCCGACTCTCTGCGCGCACGAAGATCTTGGAATTGGCGGTCACTGCCGTCTCTGTCTTGTTGATGTCGAAGGAATGCGTACACTGCAGGCATCATGCGCGTATCCGATAACCGCACCGATCAAGGTTAAGACCTCCACGATAGCGGTCCGCAAAGCCCGGAAGCATATCATGGAGCTCCTTTTGAGCGAGCATGTGGGCGATTGCTACGCTTGTGTGAAGAATGGAAAGTGCGAGCTTCAGGACAAGGCCAGGGAAATGGGAATCGACGGCTTCACTTTCGGGCACGATACCGTCAGCAAGTTTCCCGTTGACAGGTCTTCCTACTCGGTTATCCGCGATATGGACAAGTGCATCAACTGCCGGCGTTGTGTAAGAACATGCATCGATCTTCAGGAGGTCGGATGTCTTGACGCCATTGGAAGAGGTGCTGAGACCCATATCGATACATTCATGGGCAAACCTCTTGCTGAAGTGGTGTGCATCAACTGCGGACAGTGCATAAACCGCTGTCCAACAGGTGCCCTCTATGCCAACGACCCGTCAGATGAGATATGGAAAGCCATTGAGGATCCGAAGAAACATGTGGTTATCCAGACAGCTCCTTCACCAAGGGCTGCCATCGGTGAGGAATTCGGTCTCGAACCGGGCCATTCTGTAACAAAAGAGATGAACACCGCCCTGCACCGCCTTGGTTTCGACAAGGTATTCGACACCAACTTCGCGGCCGATCTTACGATCATGGAAGAGGGTACCGAGCTCTTGACCAGGATCAAGAAGGCTGTAGTGAATGGCGACAAGGATGTAAAACTTCCGCAGTTCACCTCATGTTCACCCGGCTGGGTTAAGTATATCGAGCATTTCTACCCTGAATACCTCGATCATCTTTCATCAGCCAAATCGCCTCAGCAGATGTTTGGCGCGATCATAAAAACCTTCTACGCCGAACAGATGGGTATCGATCCTGAAGATGTTGTGAGCGTTGCGCTTATGCCGTGCTCCGCGAAGAAGTTCGAATGTAACAGGCCTGAGATGAACGCTTCCGGATTTAAGGATGTCGATTACGGACTTACAGCCCGTGAGATGGCCACCATGATCAAGGAAGCCGGAATGATGGTGCAGAAACTGCCACCTTCCGATTTCGATAATCCATTCGGTCTCGGATCGGGAGCCGGTCTTATATTCGGTGCCACCGGTGGTGTTATGGAAGCAGCACTTCGTACCGTTTATGAGCTCGTGACCGGCCGTGAAGTGCCGTTTGAGCACCTCAGGATCGAAGCTGTGAGAGGCTTCGAGGGTGTAAAACAGTCTTCGATCAAACTCGAAGGTTGCGTGCCCGACTGGGCATTCCTTGAAGGTGTAACTCTGAAGTTCATCGTGGCGCATGGTACCGCAAATGCCAAGAAGGTGATGGAGATGCTTAAAGCCGGAGAGCTTTTTGATGTCCATTTCATCGAAATAATGGCGTGTCCGGGCGGATGTCTTGGTGGTGGCGGACAGCCTGTTCCAACCAACGAGAAGATCAGAAAAGCCCGTGCCCAGGCGCTATATGCAGAAGAGGAAACTCTTCCTGTGAGAAAATCGCATGAGAACTCACACATTACCGAGTTCTATGAGAAGTTCATTCCTGAGGGACCGTGCAGCCACAAGTCGCACGAGTTGCTCCATACAGGTTACACAAAGCGCGGTAAATTCATAGTATAAGCCGTATCTTAACGCAAAGAGGTTGTTTTTATTGGTTTAAAAGCAACCTCTTGCTATTTTAAACATCAAACGATGTAAAAAAGGAGAAGTTATGGGAAGAATAGTGGTTACATTGGCCCTTGCAGCAATGGTTTTACTCGCAGGCTGCGTAAAAAAGGTTGAACCCAAGAAGGATGTGGCACTTGAAGCGGCTAAAAAAGAGGCCCTGGCAGCCGCGGGAGCCTATATGAAAGACCTGAAATCGATACTTGTCGCGGAAATTCAGAAAAATGGTCCCGAGAGTGCGGTTGGTGTTTGTTCCGATACGGCTCAGAAGTTCACACGTCAGTTTTCTGCGGAGAAGGGAATGGATATCAGGCGTGTTTCGTTCATGAACAGGAACGAGGTTAACATACCGGATCAGTCGGAGACGATGTGGCTCAAGGAATTTGAGAACATGATGCGCGAAGGTTCGTTCAACAAGGACACATCCCTCTACAGGGTGGAAAAGAGCGGTAAGGACCGGATGCTCCACCTCGTTAAGCCGATTCTGCTCGCGGAGGAATGTGTTGTCTGCCACGGAAGTGAGGAGCAGATACCGGAAGGAATCAAAAAGATCATCGCTGAAAAGTATCCGAACGATAAGGCAAAGAACTTCAAACCCGGTGATCTCAGAGGTGCGGTAACTGTAAGAATTAAGATATAAATTTCTAAAAAATGATTTAAAGTGTTGCTTCTATTCAAACAAGTTAACAATCAGATTAAACTGAATATTAAGCCAGTTTTACTTAAGTAAAACTTTAAATTTATTTTAGAATCTTTGAACCTTGATCTTGTCAAAAAAGAAGTGCTGGTAGTCCTGATAGGGGATCCATTCGCCGCCCCATTTCCAGCCGTGTTTTTTGAATATTTTATAGACCGGCGAGCCTTTGTGTATGGTTCCCGGTCTTTTTTTGTCATAAACAGCACCTTTCGGTGAAACATGTTTTC
>RHKR01000627.1 GCA_008363265.1 Chlorobiota bacterium | reverse complement strand
CTCCAGGTCGTGGCATGATGCCATCCGCCGTTGGCTATAGTATAGACCTGGGAAAAGGAAGTGCTGCCGGTCAGCAGCAGGAGGGCGATGAGAGAAACATACCTCGACATGGCAAGTTCCTTCGATTAAGTTCGCAGGCATCGCATCAATTAACTGCGAAATAAATGCGATCCCTGATCAAATTTAACATATCAGCTATTTAAATGCAAGTACGAAGATCACTTTTTCAGTGGTCACCAAAATATTCGTAAATTTGTAGTTCAGAAAATTTAAAATTCTCACCGGAGATAAATGAACCACATCAGAAACTTCTGCATCATCGCCCATATCGACCATGGCAAAAGTACCATTGCCGACAGGCTGCTTGAATTCACCGGTACCGTAAGTGACCGTGAAGCAAAAGCACAGATACTCGACAGTATGGACCTTGAAAGGGAGCGCGGGATAACCATCAAATCGCACGCCATTCAGATGGAATACAAGGCGAAAGATGGTAATCCTTACATCCTTAATCTTATCGATACCCCGGGGCATGTGGATTTTACTTATGAAGTTTCAAGGTCACTCGCGGCATGCGAGGGAGCACTTCTGATCGTGGATGCTTCGCAGGGTGTTGAGGCGCAGACCATCTCGAATCTCTACCTCGCCATCGGGGCGGGACTCGAGATAATCCCCGTCCTCAACAAGATCGACCTCCCGGGAGCGGAACCCGAAAGGTGATCCTGAAAAGCCTCTTCAGGCGCTCATTTTCGACTCGGTTTTCGATCCTTACCGCGGCGCCATAGCCTATGTAAGGGTTATTAACGGAACGATCAAAGAAAAAGAGAAGATCCGTTTCTTCGCTCATGATAACCAGTATCTAGCCGAGGAAGTTGGTACACTTCGCCTTGGAAAGATCAGAACAGGCACCATTTCAGCCGGAAATGTCGGCTACATCATCGGCGGAATCAAAGATGTTCACGATACAAAAGTCGGTGATACGATCACTCTCGCGAAGGGTGGAGCAACGGAGCCACTTCCGGGGTATCAGGATATAAAGCCGATGGTTTACAGCGGACTTTATCCGACCAACACAGAGGATTTTGAGGATCTGAGGGACGCGCTCGACAAATACAGACTGAACGATTCATCTCTTATTTATGAGCCAGAGACATCGGCGGCACTCGGATTCGGTTTCAGGTGCGGATTCCTGGGTCTGTTGCACATGGAGATAGTTCAGGAGCGGCTTTTCCGTGAGTTCGATCAGGCCATTATCACCACACTTCCCAATGTGGAATACATAGTTTACAAGAAGAACGGCGACAAGATCGTTGTTGACAACCCCGATCACATGCCTCCGGCGGGTGATATTGAGCGGATCGAGGAGCCATTTGTGAAGGCGCAGATAGTTACACCGAGCGAATATGTGGGCGGCATCATGAAACTCGCGATGGACAAAAGGGGCGTTTACAGCAACACCACTTACATCGATCCCACGAGGGCTGATCTCAGTTTCGATTTTCCGCTCTCTGAAATAATTTTTGATTTTTACGACAAACTGAAGTCGATCTCGCGTGGCTATGCTTCCTTCGATTATGAAGTGGTGGGCTATCGTGAGTCTGATCTCATCAAGCTCGATATTCTTCTGAACGGCGAACCCGTTGATGCACTTTCGATGATCGTTCACCGTTCGAAGTCATACGACTGGGGCCGCAAGGTCTGCGACAAACTTAAGGACCTCATCCCGCGGCAGCTCTTCGAGATCTCTGTTCAGGCAGCCATCGGAACCAAGGTTATCGCCCGTGCCACCGTGAAAGCGATGCGCAAGAATGTTATCGCCAAATGCTACGGCGGCGACATCTCCCGTAAACGCAAACTCCTCGAAAAACAGAAAGAGGGTAAAAAGCGGATGAAACAGGTCGGCAATGTCGAGAT
>RHKR01000160.1 GCA_008363265.1 Chlorobiota bacterium | reverse complement strand
CTGGAATGCTGACCGTGAATACCTCATCATTCTCCTCAGACAGGGGCCGATTGCTCGAGAACTCGGTATTTCTCCATCTGAAAAGAAGCGGTAACGAAGTGTTCTACTTCAAAGGTAAGAGGGAGTGTGACTTCATAACCCGTTCCGGGAGAGGAGATTTCGCAGCATATCAGGTTTGCCATGACCTTAACAATGACAACCTTGAAAGAGAGACCTCCGGTCTGGTGGAAGCCCTCGGCCTTCTCGGACTGGAGACCGGATACCTGATAACAAGGGATCAATCCGACAACTTCACCATCAATGGCAAGGTGATAAAGGTGCTCCCGGCTTGGAAGTGGATGCAGTGATCCGCAATTTTAACAACTAAATATCCCCTTGCATATTACCTCTATTTTACTGAAATTTAAAGTCCCTTTCAAACATAATCGAGTAACAAGATGTTTTTCGCTCCAGTGGTAAGAAATACCCTCGCACTCTGCCTTTTGGCGGTTTTTGCCCTCTCCGCACAGCATGTGCCTCAGAGAGTTATCAATAAAGGAAATGTAGATTATCTATCCAACGAACTGATAGTCAAGTTCAGATTTCAGCAACCGACCGATGCATCGGGAAGTGTATCCCCGTTGGCCTCTGTCGCGGATAGACTTGAATTCCTTCAGGTAAAGAAAGCGAAGACCCTCTTCCCGCCAAAAGCAATGGAAGCCAGCACCACAGGAATTGAACGGATCGTATCCGTCCACTACTCAGCAGATGTCGATCCACTTTACGCCGCCACTAAGCTCGCAAACATCTATGAGATCGAGTGGGTCGAACCAAGATATGTTTACAAAACCACTTTTGTTCCCAACGATCCCTCATACAACCAGCAGTGGTACCTCCCCAAGATCAGGGCTCACGAAGCATGGGATATCAACCAGGGCTCAGCCTCGATCGTAGTGGGCATTGATGACACAGGAGTCGACTGGGATCACCCGGACCTCGCCGGAAACATCTGGATAAATCCCAATGAGATTGAAAGCAACGGAATTGACGACGACAACAACGGTTACATCGATGACTACCGAGGATGGGATTTCGGCGGTGCCAACGGCACCCCCGACAACAACCCGATGGAAGACGCTCCCGACCATGGTACACATGTTGCCGGTTGCGCGAGCGCGTCAACCAATAACGGTGTCGGTGTCGCCGGTATCGGCTTCAACACCAAAGTGATGGCTGTTAAAACCTCGAGGAACGATCAGCGCGATCCCTCATCAGGCGCGCCTTACATTGTTTACGGTTACGAAGGTCTGATGTATGCCGCGCAGAACGGCGCAAAAGTTATCAACTGCAGCTGGGGCGGCGGAGGTTACTCGCTTCTCGGTCAGAATATTATCAACGATGTAACTAACATGGGCTCGGTTGTGGTTGCCGCAGCCGGAAATGAATCGAGCCGCGACAAGTTCTATCCCGCAGCATACAACAATGTCCTCTCAGTAGCCTCAACAGGTTCATCCGATACCCGTTCTTCATTTTCGAACTACGGCTATTATATCGATGTCGCGTCCCCCGGAAGCGGTATCTACAACACTTGGCAGAACAATGTTTACACGAACCTCAGCGGCACTTCGATGGCTTCGCCGATCACCGCGGGACTTGTAGCCCTCACCATGGCACAGTTCCCGAACCTCACACCACTTCAGGCTGCTGAAAAAGTGCGTGTTTCTGCAGATAACATAGACAATCTGAATCCATCGTTCGTTCAGCTCCTCGGAAAGGGAAGGATCAACGCGTTGAGAGCGCTCCAGACTAACGATTTTACCTCGGTAAGGAGTGTTGAAGCGATCTTCTCCGACGAGGTAACCGGCAACAACGACGGCATCTTCCAGCCGGGAGAAACCATCGCTGTTATGGTCCGTTTCAAGAACTGGCTTAACGCCACTTCAAACCTGAGCGTAACACTCGTCAGCAAAACCTCAAATGCCACCGTGGGTGCCAACGCAACTGTTAACTTCGGTGCGAAAGCCTCAGGTGAAATTTTCGACAATTCAGCAAGTCAGTTCCAGTTTACCATTTCGCAGACAGTACCGGAAAACGCCGACCTCGCGTTCATCTTAAGCTACAGCGACGGAACCTATAGCGACTTCGAATGGATCAACACCACGGGCAACCCGACCTATGCCACTACCTTGGGCAACAATGTCGCGGTAACCGTCACCAGCACCGGTAATCTAGGATTTGCCGACTACCCCAACAACACCAAGGGCGCAGGCTTCAAGTTTGACGGCGGAAACAACATGCTCTTCGAGGGTGCATTGATGCTCTCAACTGCCCAGAATCAGGTGATAAACTCGGCAAGAGGATCGAACCAGAGCGTACAGGATAAAGACTTCCAGAGCGAGATCCCGTTCTCACTCAAGATACCCGGCGTAAAAGCCGATGTTGAGGGTTACGGCGTGTTCAACGACAACCTCGCGGGAGGCTCGAAGCTCGGACTTCAGATAAAACAGAGGTCGTACAACTACTCGGCAACTGCTGATGAGAATTTCACGATCGTGAGATACACAATTAAAAACACATCAACACTCGCGGTTAACGGCCTTTACGCGGGTCTTTATTTCGATTGGGATCTTATCGATGGTTCCGGTGACCGCACCGAGTGGAACGCAGCCGGAAACTACGGCAAGGTATGGAACAACAACACAACATTCACTACAAAGGTGGGAACCGCCCTCATCAGCGGCACCAACTATTCATTCAAACCGATCGCCAATGACGGCTCTGCCGGCGGAATAAATGTGTATGACGGTTTCACCGATGCTGAGAAATTCACCACCCTTTCCTCGGGAATTGTTACGGGACAGATCGGTGCAGGTGATGTATCACATGTGATCGGCGGCGGACCGTATAACATCGCTCCCGGCGACAGCATCGAAGTGGCGTTCGCCCTCGCGGCGGCAAATTCTGATGCCGATCTCGATCAGGCGATCTCAAACGCCCGCGGCAAATGGGCTGGCATCACTTCAATTAAAGAATACAGCAGCGGGCTCCCCGGATCGTTCGCCCTTGAGCAGAACTTCCCGAATCCGTTCAATCCCGAGACCGTTATCCGTTTCGCGTTACCCACAGCCGGTAGCGTGGATATAACCGTTTACAACTCCCTCGGCCAGAAAGTGATGACCCTCTTCAACGGTCACCGCGAAGCCGGCTACCATCAGGTTACCTTCAACGCCGCCACCCTTCCCAGCGGCCTCTACTTCTACAAAGTTGAGTCGGGGGTTTATTCCGCGGTGAAGAAAATGATTCTGATGAAGTAGGGAAGTGAATTATTTGTAAAGTGAGAATGTTTACAATTAGATATTAAGAACAAAAGAATAAGAGAAATATGTTTGGAGTATTATCAGTAATACATGTTGTGAGCGCCGGTTTGTGGCTTTCACTTCTGATCTATGGGTTTATTTTAAGGGGCAGGATGGCGCAGGCCAAAGGAACGCCTGAAGAGAAAGGGCTTATACTTACCTGGATCAGTTCGATGAACATTCTCGGAATTGTGGGTTCGATGGGCGTTCTGCTTACGGGTATCATCATGTCAGTGATGGTAGATGTCTATGGTTTCTTCAAATTTGCCAGCGGCGCCAACCACTGGCTCTACACAAAACAGTTTGTAATGGTGATCATCCTCATCCTAATCGGTGCGGTAATGATCCCAACGGCAAAGAAGATCAAGGGTCTCCTTCTGCCCGACTTAAAGTCAGACCGGCCACTCGGAGAAAACGCCTACGCGCTCCTCGGCAAGCTAAAAAGAGTTGACATCAGCATTAGCGTGCTCGTCATTCTTAACATTTTAATGGCGTTCACGAGATACTTTTTATAGTCAGATAATGCAAAAAATTGCCGTTTTAGGCTCCTCCGGATCGATCGGAGTGAACACCCTCGAAGTGGTGCGTCACCTCCGCGACCGGTTCAAAGTAACAGCTCTCAGTGTAAACAGCAGGATCGATATTCTTGAAGCGCAGATAGCCGAGTTCAAACCGGAAGCTGTCTGTGTTGTTGACAGAAGTGCGGCCGCCGAACTTAAGGCGAAGATCGATCCGAAGATCCACGTTCTTTCAGGTGAAGAAGGTTTAATAACCCTCGCTGTCGAGACGGAGTATGATGTTTTTGTAGGCGCGATGGTCGGGTTCTCCGGTCTGGCACCCACGATCGAAGCGATAAGAAAAGGGAAGCGGATAGCCCTCGCCAACAAGGAGACCCTTGTGGTGGCGGGTGAGCTGATAAAAGAACTTTGCGCTGAGTATGACGCCGAGATGATCCCCGTGGATTCGGAACATTCCGCGATCTTCCAGTGTCTCATAGGTGAAAAGGTCCGTGAGATCAACCGGATAATCCTCACCGCTTCCGGCGGGCCCTTCTTTAAGTTCACGAAAGAAGAGCTCGACAGGGTTACGGTTGAGCAGGCGCTCAAGCACCCGACCTGGAAAATGGGCTCGAAAATAACCATTGACTCAGCCACACTGATGAACAAGGGACTGGAGCTTATCGAGGCAAGATGGCTTTTTAATCTCGGTGCCGACAAGCTTGATGTGGTGATACACCCCCAGTCGGTGATCCACTCGATGATCGAGTTCAACGACGGCTCCGTTAAAGCCCAGCTTAGCGTGCCTGATATGAAATTACCGATCCAGTACGCCCTTACTTACCCCGAAAGGGTGGAGGCTTCATGGGTGAGCAACAATTTCCCGATGATCGGAACACTCAATTTCTTCCCGCCCGACCGGAACAAGTTCGAGTGCCTCGGCATAGCCTACGACGCGCTTGAAGCCGGCGGAACAGCCCCCTGCATAGCCAATGCGGCTAATGAAGTGGCGGTTGAGAAGTTCCTCAACAGGGAGATCGGCTTTACCGGTATTCCGGGGCTGATCAGGAAATGCCTCGACGGCGTTCAGAACCACAAAGTGGCCGATCTGCCGACAGTTTTTGAAACAGACAGAAAAACCAGGGAATTTGCCCTGACTTTACGCTAAAGGAGTAAACTATTTAATGGAAGAAGTCATTTATTTTATAATTACCATCGCGATGCTCGTTTTCGTGCATGAGCTTGGCCACTTCCTCGCGGCCAAGATGACAGGCATGCGCACCGAGGCGTTCGCGATCGGTTTCGGTAAAAGGGTTATTGGATGGAGCAAGCCGAGAGGCTTTTCTTTCGGGCCACTTCCCGAGGATGTGGACCTTGGTGACTACACCGACTACAGGCTCTGCTGGCTTCCACTCGGCGGCTATGTGAAGATCTCGGGTATGGTCGATGAAAGCCTTGAATCCGAATTCACCGAAACAGAGCCGAAACCGTATGAATTTCGCTCTAAATCAGCCCCCGCGAAGATCTTTGTGATCCTCGGCGGCATCATTATGAATCTCCTCCTCGCGCTCGTGATCTTCTGGGTGATGAACCTGACAATGGGCAAGCAGATGATCGAGATCCGCGATCTGCAGTACATTCCGAAAAATTCCGTTGCGGAAAAATTCGGATTCATGACCGGCGATTCGATCCTCGCCATCAACGGCAAAAAGGTAACCTATCTTAACGAACTGAGCGAACAGATCCTTATCCACAACGCGGGGAAGGATATCGCGATAGAGTTTGACAGAAACGGCGAGAAAAAGACCATTGTTATCCCTAAAGCACAGGTGCCAAAGGATGAGTCGATGGGTCCCCTCTTCCCGATAGTTGACAAAACTGATCCATTCGTTGAAGCACTCGCTCCCGATTCCCCCGCGGGAACAGCCGGTGTAAAACCGAAAGACAAGATACTCGCCCTCAACGGTACGCCTGTCATTTCCGTAACCAATGTTATTGATGTTATCAGCAACTCGGGCGGCAAGGCTGTTGATTTCAGGGTGCTCCGTGAAAAAGACACCCTCGCGATCGCTGTGATGCCGAAAAAAGATGAGGCGGGGCAGTACAAGGTTGGAATCCAGCTGAACGGTAACAGCGACACCACCATGTTCGATGTTTATGAGTATGGATTCATCGAAGCAGGCACGAAGAGTTTTGGACAGATCGGGGCGGTTACCGTGCTTACATTCCAG
>RHKR01000159.1 GCA_008363265.1 Chlorobiota bacterium | reverse complement strand
AATGATAAGTTCTACATCGCTGTGCGGTCTCGGGATCACGTGAACTGAAACCAGCTCGCCAACCCTCTGTGCTGCGGCAGCACCGGCATCCGTGGCAGCCTTTACAGCACCTACATCGCCGCGTACCATTACAGTTACAAATCCGCCACCAATGGTTTCTTTTCCGATCAATTCAACATTGGCGGCCTTGACCATCGCGTCAGCAGCTTCGATCGCACCAACCAAACCTTTTGTTTCGATCATTCCTAAAGCATCTAATGCCATTTTGTTCTCCGAAATTTAAGTTATTTTGATTTTTAAAATAGTCAGTAAACTAATACCAGTCAATTTAATTTTGCTGTTGCGGCAACTCAATGGTAAAAAACATTGATGTACCTGCTCCCGGAGCACTCTCGCAACGCATTCCACCGCCAAGTTTTTCAACAAATTCCTTACATATCGTAAGCCCCAGTCCTGTTCCGGGCTCGTTCTCAGTGCCGGGTGTTGACTCTGCTCCCGGATCGAACATACGTGCCGCCTGCTCCGGCAGCATCCCGGTCCCGTGATCCCTGATGCATATTTCTGCAACCATATCGTGCTTCGCAACTGATATCTCAATCCTTCCACCCCGGTGACTGAACTTTATGGCGTTTGAGATCAGATTTCTTATGACCGTTTTAAGCATCTCGTGGTCTGAAAAAACCCGAAGTGAGGGGGGAACATCTTCAAAAAACTCCAATTCCTTCGCCTCGAGCGAACCCTGCAATTCCCTGAAAACGCTCCTGATAAGTGTGTTTATCTCCAGGGTCTCCTTGTTCACTGCGAGCTTTCCCGTCTGACTTCTTGCCCAGCCAAGCAGGTTTGTAAGGAGATCGTGAGATGAGCGGGAAACGCTCTCGATCTGATCGATAAAAAAGGCCCTTTCATCTGTGGGAAGAGTATCGTTCTCCTGCCGAAGTATCTCCGAAAAAGCAAGCAGAACATGAAACTGGTTTTTAAGATCATGAGCGATGATAGAAAAAAGTTTATCCTTCGTTGCAATAAGTTCCTGCAGCCTCCGGTTCATTTCCTCCATCTTCTCTTCAGTCTCCAGCCGCTCCTTTATGCTCCGGAGCACGGTGAGGATCGCCTCTCCTTCCGGGTGATCCACGATGGTCAGCCACATTTCCACCGGAAGAGGTCCGTTCGTTCTTGTCTTGAGGAGGCGGGTGGAAATAACATTATCATGTGTTCTTACCCGTTCAAATTCTTCAAGCGTGGTGATCTGATGATCAGCGAACACTGTGGTGAAGTGCTGCCCGATTATCTCATCCCGGGTAAATCCGGTAGTGGGTTCCCATATCGCGTTGATCTCAAGGATAATGCCTGAGTGACCATCAACAAGCATGAGGTGATCCAGTGATCTCTCAAATACCTCCCGGTAGGTTATCTCTTTTCCAACCAAGTGACTGTTTTCAGTTTTGGTTTCCTCTTTCATACAAGAGCCTTGCTAACGTGATCATCCCCCCACGATTCGGAATCTTCGATCGCGCGGTAAGTATCATCGGGTGAATCAACAACGGTGTACATCTTAAGGTGATCACTCCCAAGGAAGTTCTCCTCAACAGTAAGGTCCATGAATTCCATCCATTTGTCGAAAAATCCGGATGTGTTCACAATTACGACCGGATTAAGATAATGCCCAAGGCGCTTCATCGTGAGAACCTGATAAAGCTCTTCCATAGTGCCGCTTCCACCCGGAAGTGTAACAATAGCGTCACTGCCCTCGATCATTCTGAGTTTCCGGTGCTCCATTGTTTCTGTAAGTTCGAGTGTGTGAATGTCATCCCTCCCCCATTCGAGATTCACCATGAATTCAGGGATGATCCCAACCACTTTTCCCCCTACCGAAAGTGCCCCTTCCGATACAGCACCCATGAGGCCGTTTCTTCCTCCTCCATAGACCAGAATGTCACCATGTGAGGCGATCACCATCCCAAGTTTAAACGCCGCTTCAATATATGTCTGCTTTGATTTAGTGCTTGAAGCACAAAAGACAGTGATTCGTTTGTTCATTCAGATACCGGAAAATTTTGATTCTAAATATACCTAAATTGATCCTTTAATTATTAATGAAGGTTTTTGTAAGGGCGTCACAAAATCTAATGAGGTTATTGTTTATATTTGCGGGAACTGTTTACGAACATAACAGGTAAAAGCAGTATGAATAAAACAAAGATTTTCATTTTATCAGCCTTGTTGCTCGTGTTTGCACTTTCAGCGCAGACACTTGTGAAGACAAAGGCCGGGATCTTGGTTTCATCCGGTAAAGAACTGATGAAGCTGAAGTCGAATTCGGTACTTAAAACTGACGACAAGTACCGGATACTCCTCAAACCCGATTCAGGTGGTTACGGCTATTTCGTGATGGTCACGGGCAGCACCGCGAAACTTCTTACTTCGGGACGAGCCTATAAAGACCAGATTCTCGCCTACCCGGGCAATGGTGACTTTATGAAAGCACCGGGTAAAGGGAGTCACAACATCCATCTCCTCTTTTCTCTGAAAAAATTGACCGAGATCGAGAACCTCTTCAAATCAAAAACCGAAGTGAAGGCTGACGCATTTAACAGCGTCTTAAAGAAGTTGAAGAAAAACAAGCAGAGCGTTGTGGATGACTCGCAGGTCGATATAAGTATCGCGGGAAACGTCCGTGGAGAGGCAGACAAGCGTGACAAGGAATTTCTGCAAAAACTGAAGCCGTTCGCAACGAAAGATGTGCTGATGCTCGACTACAGTATTAAGGTGAAGTAGTTACTCGCCTGTCGGAACTTTTATGAAGAATTTTGAGCCGTTGCCCTCTTTACTCTCAAAGTAAAGGTCACCGCCGTTCTTCAGCATGAACTCTCTTGAGAGAATAAGTCCGAGACCTGTACCTGATTCGCCATCGGTTCCCTCTCTGGAAACCCTGTATCCGAGCCGGAACATTTTTTTCTGACGGTCTTCAGATATTCCCATACCGCTGTCGGCAACAAACAGGGTGGCAAAACCATCCGCGGCCGTGACACCGATGTGGACCACCCCGCCTTTGGGTGTAAACTTCAGGGCATTGGTAACAACATTGCGAACCGCTGTATCAACCATATTGGCATCAGCGAAGGCCGTCACTTTCCGGGGGGTCGAATTCACCAGATTGATCCCTTTCTTCGTGATCGTTGTTTCGCATAACTTCACAACCCTCTCCACGATTTCACCCAGATCGAAAGGCATCGGATCAAAGTCGATGTTCCCCGTACGCAGCCTGCTCCAAGCCAGAAGATTTTCGATCAGATTGTAAACCAGTTGAGCCGATTCATACATGCGTACCGAAAAATCACCGAGGTCCTCTTTCGATATCTCATCGTAATATTTTGCTATATATTCGGAGAAACCGAGGAATCCGGTGAACGGGTTTTTCAGGTCATGGGCAATGATCGCGAAGAACTTGTCTTTGGCAACGTTTTGTTCCTCGAGGTCAAGTATTCTGTTCTGCAGATCATTAACGAAGGCACCGGGATCGGTCTTTCCACCCGCGATGAAAAGATTGCGGTAGAGTTTTAGTTTCCTCTCGATCGCTGCATTCTCCGAAGGATACAGAAGATGATCGCAGATCATATCTTTAACGGAAGGGTCGATCTCTTTGAAAACCTGAAGAGTGGAAACAACAATGAGGGCGTTATCTTTTATCGCAGACAAACTTAATATGGCACCTGACAGCACCTGATGATCACCGGGAGGGAACAAAAAGAACAGTCTCAGCGCAGAAAGGTCGACAGCCTCAAGATCAGCGAAGCTGCAAATCCGTGGGTCGAATCCCCGTGCAGAAAGCGTTCTGCTGAAGAGACCCATATCGAGATTATCCTCCCCGATCAGTGCAACCGGGATCTTTGAGATATTGTCCATCAATTAAAAGTTTAATCCGGAAAAAATCGGTAAAATACCGTCCATAAAGTTAAACAATTTAAATTAAATTCAAACATCATCTTGGAAATCTGTTGGAAAAAGAGGCAAATTACCCGAATTCCGTAAACAAAAAAAACCTCTCTGATCAAAACTGACCAGAGAGGTTTAACCTGGGTGGAGATAAGGGGAGTCGAACCCCTGACCTCTTGAATGCCATTCAAGCGCTCTCCCAACTGAGCTATATCCCCGGGATTTTAGACTGCAAATATAACTATATTTTCAAAAACTGCAAAATTATTCGTTGGCTGTTGCCAATTTTTCGTGACCTGTTCTCATTCTCCACATCAGCAAAACACCTATAATGGAGAGGAAAAAGCATGATATCCACATCCACTTCGATCCCAGACCCTCCATCATGAATGCCCCTGCTGCAGGCCCAATGAAAAGTGAGATGTTAAATACGATCTGCAGAAACCCCATGTACATCCCCTTCGAGTGCACAGGAGCGATCTCAGCAAGGTAGTTTGCTGATGCCGGCGAGAAGATCATCTCACCGAATGTTAGTATCACAATACAGATCACAAGCATCGGAATATTGTGTGAGAACGCGAACAGACCGAATCCTATTCCAGTAAGAACCCCACCGAGACTGAGCAGTTTCCTGTCCTCCCAATCGACCATGGCATTGTTCAGCGGCACTTCAAGAAAGATGATCATGGCGGTATTCACCAGAAACAGAGCGCCTATAACCGGCTCCGGGAACTTAAGTTCATTAACCACATAAAGCGAGATAGTGCTTATCTGGGAAAAGAAAACGATATAGACAGGAGAGAGGGCTATAACATAATATATAAGTCGCGGATCCCTGAAGGGGTTGACCTTCTCTGACGACTCCACCTCTTTATTGAGCTCCCTCTCAGCTCTCCGTTCTTTCTCTTCTTTAGAAAGCGTGGTGATCATAAGGAAACCAAGCGCGCTTAGCGAGGTCAAACCATCGAAGATGAACATCCAGTGGTAGTCGAACATGATCAGGAACCCGCCGAGGAGCGGCCCGATACTGAATCCCAGGTTAATAGCCAATCTGTTCAGTGCAAATGCTATTTTTCTGTCTTCCGGCTTCACAATGTCAGATATCAGTGCCAGGTTTGCGGGCCGGAATGCCTCACTTACCCATGAGAGCACGAGTGTGAGGACAATTATCATCCAGAATTCGTGGAAGAAAGGGAAAAGGAACAAAACAAACGCACTCAGCAACAGGGACAGCTTCATGATCGGGAGGTTACCGAACCTGTCGGCAAGCTTTCCCACCACAGGTCCCGCCGCAAGTGATCCGATACCATATGCGGAGAGCACATAACCGGCATAGTCGATACTGTAACCCTGATATTTTGTCAGGTAGATCGCTAAAAAAGTCAGGAACATCGAGCCGGCACGATTGATAAATGTCGCGAATGAAACCGCCCACATGCTCCGGGGCATGCGCGCGAGCGAACTCCAAGGATTGATCTTCCTGAGAACCGGTTTGATTTTCTTAGAGACCAAATTCCGAGATCAATAAAGTTAATATCGTCATTGCAGCCGAACCGAGTTCGAGTTCCCTGTGGTCAACTTCGGTGAATACATCATTGGCCGAGTGATGATAAGTGAAATACCTTTGGCTATCCGGAACATATCCGATCAACGCTTTTGAATTATTGATCTGTGAAATATCGGCACCACTTCCCCCTTTCCTGAACCATTCTATTCCCGTCCTGCTGAGGTAAGGAAGCCATGTTTCCATTTTCGTGATCACTTCAGGCGCGGCATCCACGCTGAAGCCTCTCGGAGTGAACCCACCCCGGTCCGATTCTATCGCCGCAAGATCGTTGGCAGTTTCTTCCGCGGCAAATTTTCCGTATCCGCGGGCACCAACGAGGCCGTTCTCTTCGTTAGCGAAAAGGACTAGCCTTATGGTTCTCTTCGGTTTGAAGCCTGTTTTTTTGACAAGTTGCAGAACTTCAACGGATTGTACCACCCCCGCGCCGTCGTCATGAGCCCCTTCTCCCGCGTCCCAGGAATCGATATGCGCGCCCACAACTATAATGTCGTCAGGGAACTCACTCCCTTTTATCTCGGCGATAATATTTCTTACCGGGGCGGGTGCTTCGGTGCGGCAATCCATTTCAAACTCGAATTGTAGCTGTCTTCC
>RHKR01000158.1 GCA_008363265.1 Chlorobiota bacterium | reverse complement strand
CGTTATGATGCCGAAGGCGGTTCATTCCGCCGAAGGCGGTTCATCCTTCAGCCATCATCCATCATCCCTCATCCTTATTTAAGCAGCATCATCTTCCTGGTGGCAGAGAACGCTTTCCCTGAGTTGCCCTGGGCGGTGATCGTGTAGAGGTACACGCCGCTGTTGAGGCGGGAAGCGTCAAAGTTGGCATTGTGCCAGCCGGCGGTGAAATTCCCGCTGACGAGGTCGGCCACTTTATTGCCCACCACATCGTAGATCACGATCCTGATGTTCGAGGCTTCAGGAAGGCTGAAGCTGATCGAAGTGGAGGGGTTGAACGGATTCGGCCAGTTCTGTGAAAGTGAGAATTCTTCAGGATTAGCGACATCAACCTCCACTTCATTCGAGTAGCTGAAAGAACCATCGAGATCGGTCTGTTTCAGGCGGTAAACGAAGATGCCCGGGGCGAACGGTCTGTCGCTAAAAGAATAGTTACTGGTTTTGGTTGTTGTACCCTGTCCGTTAACGAAACCCACTTCTGTGTAGTTACCGTCGGAGCCTTTTCTTTCGATCGCGAAGCCCTTGTTGTTGGTCTCTGTAGCGGTCGACCACTCGAGGTTCACGGCACCGTTCGATGAACCGGCTGTAAATGAAGCGAGCTCAACGGGTACTGCCTGTGTGATAGTGAAATTGGCATCTGAAACATCATAGAAGATGTTGTCGGCGGCTTCAATGTAAAGGCGGGCCGTGGTTGTCTGCACATTCGGAAGTGTAACCGAGGCGGTTCCCGTGTTCGGGAGACCTGAAGCTACATTAACGAAGGTGTTCCCCTGATCAGTGGTGATCTTGATGTTAACGGTCTGGCAGTTAACAGGGGTGGTGTTGGTGCTTGCCACATTCCATGTTACTGTTACAGGTGATGAAGCAGGGATCGAAACATTCGTGTTCGGGTAGGTTACCCTGAACGGACCTGCCGCGGCACTCACCGCGAATGTGATCTCACCGTAAGCGTAGTTGCCCGCGCCGGGGTTGTTGTCACGAACCACCATTCTGAACTTCAGATTTCTCGCGTACGAAGGAAGTATCTCGCCGAGAACCTGTGTGCCGCTGTAAACATCCTGTCTTTTCGGGAACCAGCGGGTTGGTGAAGTAACGGGATCAAAACTTCTGAATATCGGCGCGTTGCCCGATGGAGAGTTCGGATGTGTTGACGGACCGAGGTCATACTGTTCCCAGCAATAGGTGAGCGTTGTATTATCGGCATCGGTAGCCGAGCCCGTCAGTTTGAAAGGGGTGTTTATTGGGATAGTGAATCCACCGTTCGGTACTGTCGGGACAGGTTTTTCATTCGCGTTGGATGTGGAAACCGCGCAGCTGTTTCCTGTACCTGCAATGAAGTTCGAAATTTCTACCATGCTGCCGATGTGAAAATAATCATCGGAGTTGCTCTGAAGGTCGGGTGAGCAGATTCCCGCGTAACCCATGATGGTGGAAGCACTTCCCGGTTCAAACGCGGTTGAGGCGTTCCTCTGGCAATTGTTGTTCTGAGTGTGGTTGGCTCCGAACTGGTGTCCCATCTCGTGGGCAACATAGTCGATATCAAAAGGATCGCCGACAGGGGCGGAACCGCCTGTCACACCACCGGCCTTGCTTGAACCGCACACACTCGCGAGGTAGGCAACACCTCCGCCACCCGTGCTGAAAACATGACCAATGTCGAAGTTCGCGTTACCGATAACGGAATTAAGGTTGCTTATATTCTGCCCGAGCATGGTCGAACCGTTGTTGTTGGTGTATGGGTCGGTTGACGCGTTGGTATAGACAATAAGATTGTTGTTGGGAATAAGGATCATTCTGATGCTGAAATCCTTCTCGTAAACCTGGTTGACCCTGTTCACTGAAGTCACGATAGCTGCCATGGCGAGTGCAACTGTTCCGCCATGGAACGCGGTATATTCACCTGTGGCGGCCATCGCGAGGCGGTAGGTTCTTAGCGTTCCGGGAGCGAGACGGACTTCGCCTTCGGTTCCCTCGTGGGATTCTTCAACGAGGCAGACATCCAGGGCGCGCTTCATTGCTGAGGGCGCGAAGTCTTTCTTAAAATATGAAATATGATAGGTCGAATTTCCCTTTCCGTACGGATCGATGAAAACTGTACCCTTTTCGCTGAATATCTGTGCATGGAAACCGTGTGGGGTCAGATCAAGGCGCGCGGAATAGTAACCCGGGGTTATTGGTTTCGCGAGAAATGTGTTGATCTCAGGGAATTTTGCAGCCAGGTCGGGGTGCATAACCGGTGAGTTGAATATCTCAAACTTTGCGGAGGTGCCGTCAGGCATCGGGAGCTCGAGCACGGGCACGCGGCCGCTTGTATATGTGAATTCAGCGGGGGCCGCTTTGAAAAACTCGTTGATCGATGCCCTGTCGAGTTCAGTAAGTCTGTAGTTCTCGACGGTTATCTGTTTTTCAAGTCCTGAAGGGATGTTGCTTTTTGAGGCATCCTTCCAGGGATTGAGGAGAACACCCTGTCCAAAGACTGTAATTGAGAACAGGGCAAGAAGAAGGAGATATCTTATCATAAGACGGTCCGGAATTAATTAAATGAATGAAGTGAATTTTGAATAAAACGATTAAAAAATATCAAACTATTCGACCAATGCCTGAAAACGGACGAGAAGAGCGATGCTATCAGTGTTCTCTCAGTCGGTTAAAATCATTTTTACTGCTGAGGCGTGGTTGCCAAAGGCAAGCCGGAAGAAATACACGCCCGCCGGAACGCCCTTTCCGGCAAATTCTACTGTGTGAACCCCCGCCTCCATTTCCCTTGAAATCAGGGTTTCTATCTCACGGCCGGTAATGTCGTAAACCTTTCCCGAAATATAACCCGCCTCCGGAAGTTCGAATGTGATCTTCGTTCCGCTTCCCATTGTGAATGGGTTGGGGAAGTTTTGCTTCAGCATGAAAGCCACGGGTATGGTCTGCTCCTCCTCGATGCCTGTCGGCGGATCGGCATTAGCCACCTGACCCGCGGCAACGGTGACCACCCTGCGGTAAGTGCCGCCGAGTGCCGTTATCGTGTAAGTGCCCGGTTTAACATCGCCGATGGCGTAATTCTCGTTGTAAACCTCATCGCTGCCGATGTAGGGGTCGTTGAAATTATAAGTCAGCGAGTAGCCGTAAGTCGTGTATGGCGGCCGCGGTTTGGGGTCCGGGGTGATGTCCACCCGCGTGCTGTTCGGGGCGTTCGGCACCCTTCCCGCGATTGCGCCCATGCCCGTCATGCCTGCCCAGAGCTCTGCATTTCTTCTCGAGCCGGGAGTGGCGTATGTGGCTGTGTTCATTCTGATCTCGAAGTGGAGGTGCGGCCCTGTCGAGTTTCCCGTGTTTCCCGAGATGGCGATCGGCTGTCCCCGGGTGATGTTCGCGCCTGAAGAGACGAGCGGCTTCTGCAGGTGCATGTAAAGCATGTAAACCGTTTTGCCGTTCCAGACCGCGCGCTGTGTGATGTAGTTGCCCGCGCCGCCCGGTTCGTAACCACCGACAGTGTCGTTGGGGCTGTAGCCCACGAAGGTTACCACACCCGTTTCGGCAGCGAACACTGTATCGTACCTCGCGGCAATATCTATGCCGAGATGCGCGAGCGCTGAGTTGCCGTAGCGGGGCTCTCCGTAAAGGTATGATCCGTTGGTTTGGATGTTATCCTTCACGGGGCGCTGGAATCTGAATGTTTGCGATCTAAGGGGGAGAAGGAGGATAAAGATCAGGAGTAAAAGTTTTGCCAAATGGTCGTTGAATAATTGTTGGAAAAGTGAAGCATAAATTAATAAATTAAATCAAATAATCGTAATTTTGATATGGAAAAGACCCGGAATTTTCCCTGTACACTTAAAGCAATTTTCCCTCAGTGTAATAAATGAGTACCGAAGACCAGATCATTCACAAAATCAAAGGCGAGATCGGCGAAGATCACCTCCACGATGCCTCCAATTACAGGGGTGAGTGTGATGATCTTTATTACCCGCCGGACACCGAAAGTTTTGCCAGGTTGCTGAGTGCCCTCTATGCCGAAGGAAAGAAGATCACAATCGCTGGAGCAAGGACCGGTCTGACCGGAGGATGCGTACCTGAAGGGGGCGCGCTTATCTCAACCGACAGAATGAACCGGATCGGACCATTCGATCGTGAACGGGAAACGGTCACCTGCGGTCCGGGTGTTCTGCTCGCGGATCTGCAGGAGCACCTCAGGCAGCACGGTTATTTCTTCCCCGCCGATCCCACCGAGACTCTCTGCACCATTGGTGGAGTTGTAGCCAACAATTCATCCGGGGCGAGGTCGTATAAATACGGCTCGGCGCGGGGGTTTGTGACTGCGGCGGAAGTGGTGTTCGCCGTCGGGGCACGGCTTCGTCTGCAGAGGGGTGATGTCATTGAGCAAGGCGGGTACTTCTCTTTCGAAGCGGACGGAAAACCGTTTAGACTTCCCGCTCCAATGCTTAAGATGCCTTCAACCAAGAACGCCGCAGGATATTATTTCAAACCGGGATGCGACCTGCTCGATCTCCTCGTTGGGTCGGAAGGCACCCTCTGTGTTTTTACCGAAGTAACCCTTAAGGTTCTGCCCCTGCCGGAGAGGCTCCTCTCGTGCGTGGCGTTCTTTGAATCGGTTGAGGGGGCGTTGGGGTTTGTTTCGAAGTCACGGAGACACGGAGTCACGGAGACACGGAGTCACGGAGACACGGAGACACGGAGTCTTGAGGCGGTGCGGGCATTGGAGTTTTTTGATGGGAATTCGCTCGGGTTTTTGAGGGATGATTTTCCGAAAGTACCGGAGGGGAAGGCGGCGGCGGTGTGGTTCGAGGTTGAGGCCACCAATGAAAATTTTGATGAGGTTGTTATTGAGTGGGCAGGCCGGTTGGAGGTAGTTGGGGTTCCGCTCGAAGAGGTCTGGATGCCCGTTGATCCCGCCGGGGTGGAGGAGATCAGGAAGTTCCGCCATGCGGTTTCCTGGAAGGTGAGCGAATACATAAAGCAAAAGGGACTGAGGAAGCTCGGAACCGATACCGCCGTGCCCATTGAGGCTTTTGATGATTATTACAGGTGGGCTATAGCGATGGTCAGGGAGGCCGGGATAAAATATGTAGCCTACGGCCACTTCGGCGACTGCCACCTCCACCTCAACATGCTTCCAAAGGATAATACTGAATATGTCACCGGGAAGGGAATCTACCTTGAACTGTGCAGAAAAGCGGTGGAACTCGGCGGAACCGTCTCAGCCGAACACGGGATCGGGAAGCTGAAAAAAGAGTATTTGAAACTGATGTACGGCGAGGAGGGAATTGGCGAGATGAGGAAAGTGAAACGGTATCTCGACCCTAAAAACCTGCTTAACACCGGAAATTTATTTGACTGAAAACGAACGGAGAATTAACTGAATGCCGGAATACAAGATCAATATTAACGGAAAAGTTCTAACGGCCGAGGTTGACCCCGAAACCCCGCTTCTGTGGGTTTTAAGGGACACCCTGGGTCTGACAGGCACCAAATACGGGTGCGGCATCGGCGTGTGCGGATCGTGCACGGTGCTTATCGACGGAGAAATTGAAAGATCGTGCTCACTCCCGGTTTCCAAACTCGGGAACAGAAAAGTGACAACCATCGAGGGACTCGCTGAGAACAGGAACCACCCCGTCCTTAAGAAATGGATAGAGCATGAAGTGTCGCAGTGCGGTTACTGCCAGCCGGCACAGATACTTACTGTGGCAGCACTTCTTGATGGGGAAAAGATTCCTTCATGGCAGGAAGTGGAGACGGCCCTCACCGGAGTGATCTGCAGGTGCGGGACCTACCCAAGGATAAAAACCGCTGTTCAGGAATTGCTTAAGGAGAAAGGCTGAGATGAAAAGAAGAGATTTTATTAAGATAGTGGGCCTCTCAGGGAGCGGCCTCGTGCTTGGCTCGTTCATTCCGGCGGTTTTTGCTAAGGGAAATGACGGTATCCTCGAACCGGGCGACGACCCAAAAGGGGTATTCAAACCGGGGCCCTTCATCCAGATCAGCTCATCGGGTGAGGTTACAATCTTCATGGCAAAGACCGAAATGGGGCAGGGGG
>RHKR01000157.1 GCA_008363265.1 Chlorobiota bacterium | reverse complement strand
CCCACTTGACTTTAAATGTTTTGCCGTAACGTAAGGTATTCCCGACTCTACCAAAGGCGGAGAAAAGTGTGTCCCATCTGCAATTTTGGTGCAAACCTTGCTCAACTTATTCACCTCCCAACCTTTCGGATTACTAACCGGATCCCCAAACATATCCAAAAAGACTGCTTTGATATAATCATCTAAATACGCAATTGCCTTTTTTCTTTTTTCAATCAGCGATTGTGCAAGGTCAAGTATTTTTACGATGCGGTGTTGTTCTTCGAATGATGGTAGAAGTATTTTTTCACTTTCCAAATACCGAGTTAATTGCAAATTGATTATCCCCGTTGTCTTGTTTTGATATGTAAGAGTGCGTTTAATAAGATGGTTGTAGTATAACCAATAAAACAAATACTTCGATGATATCCTTGCATCAGCTCTCAAAATTGTTGTAAAATTGTTGCAAAGGTAGTTTTTGTCATCTGGCTTCTCAAAATAGACGACTCTCCCAACCGGTTGATTCGGAGAACCGCCCGATTTCTCAATTATGACATCGCCTGATTGCTTCCAACGGTTCTAAACCCCATTCTCCTGAGATTACAGAAGATAGAAGGTCAATTAGCCTGTAATATTTTTGAGTCATAACTTCTTCAACTCATTGATCCCCAACAAAATCTCATTTTCCAGTTCTTCGATTTTACTCAAAATTACTTGCGGGTCTTCATAAACAACCTCTTGATACTCCGCCACTTTATACCGGTTAATGCTTAGATCTAGATCGTTATCAATTATTTCCTGTTTGGTAACAAAAAAGAACTTGCTCCCTCTGTCATTCTCTGTTTGCTCAGTCCGCGAATTCCATTTCGCGACGATGTCGCTGAGATCGTTCGCTTCTGTTTTATTCCGCTTATCATCCAGTGTGTAGCCATCTGCCTGCATATCGTAAAACCAGACTTTCTCTGTCTCTCCCCCTTTTACGAAAACCAGTATCGCGGTGCTCACCCCGGCGTACGGTTTGAATATCCCGCTTGGCATCGATATGATCCCCTGAAGCTCACAATCGTCAAGAAGCATTTTCCTCGCTTGTTTGTGAGCATTGCTCGAACCGAACAGAACCCCATCAGGAACAATAACCCCTGCCCTGCCTCCCGTTTTAAGGGATTTAATTATTCTGTCGAGAAAGAGCAGTTCGGTTTTGGTTGTGGGTAATGATAACGACTCGTTGATATCCCCTTTATCAATACTTCCCTTAAACGGGGGGTTTGCCATGATCACATCATAAATACCGTCTTCGTTATAGTTTTTGGAGAGGGTATCCTTCTGTTCAATGTTCGGGTTTGAGATGCCATGCATCATCAGGTTCATGAGGGCGATGCGGACCATGCTTTCATCGGTATCATACCCGAAAAAAGTCCTCTCTTTTAATTGAGTCCATTGTCTTTCGTCGGTAAGTTTATCACCAAGCAGACCGCGGGAAAGTCCGTTCTCATCAATTTGCTTGTTCTCATCACCGGTATATTGTGTGATGATGTGTTGATAAGCTCCGAGCAAAAATCCGGCGGTTCCGGCAGCGGGGTCACAGATGGTATCGCCCAGCTTCGGGTTCACCAGTTCACAGATAAGTTGAATTATATGCCTCGGAGTTCTGAACTGACCAAGTTTACCCGCGGTTGTTATTTCGGAGAGTAGAAATTCGTAGAGGTCACCCTGCGTATCCTGAAAACCCTGACCTTCCAACTGCTGTTTTAATATCTCCTCAAATATTTCATCAATAATGGAAACAGCCTCCACCAGGAGAGAGGGTTTGGAGATGATGAAAACTGCGTTGGTCATATGTTTCGCGAATGGAGAGTCTTCTTTTCCCAAACTTTTAAGAAACGGGAACACTTTAGTCTGTATGTGGGAGAGCATCTCTCCCCCTTCCAACTGCCGGAAATGACTCCATCTGAGGACTTCTTTTCCCCCTTCAAAAAGGGATTTATAAGATTCACCGGTAAACTCTGAATCCTGTTTCTTTTTAAGATCAAGCTCATCCAACCGTTTCATGAACAACAAATAAGAGATCTGTTCGATCGCGGTGAGAGGATTTGAAATCCCCCCGCTCCAAAATTTATCCCAAAGACGATTAATAGATGATTTTAGGGTGGAATTAAGCATGGCTAAAGATTCTATCCGTTAATTGTAAAATTTCCTGTTGCATCCTGTGATCAAACAGACCCAGAATACCGTTATTATGAAGTTTGGTGAATGGTTCGCGAACGAGATCCTGTTTGGTCAACTCACCGTTTTCTATGATAAACGATTGAAGTGTCTGGATAAATTGAATTTGTCTCGCGCTCAGATTATTATGCTCAGCGATGAAATCCGCGAAGGCAGCGGTTACCTTTTCAGAGAAAGTGACCAGGCCACTGACTCCCATTATGTACCTGATCAGATCAAGGAATTTAACCTTACGGGCATCATAAGCTTTTTGAAGATTCTCTTCGGTTGGATAGGGGTCGTGTTGAAGCAGGGTGTTGGCGAGCTGGTTCAGTTCTTCACCCGAAACACTCTCCCCCATCTTGATCTTTCTGAGTACAATGTTTTTCTCTTCAAGTCGCTTTATTAGGGCTTCCACGCGATCACGATACTTTTGGATCGTGATCCTCTCATGTTCTGGGCCGAATTTTATGTAATCCTTTTCATTTGTAATATCCCGCAAGTCCAAAGAATCCTGAGTTTTGACATCGAATTGACGGTATTTCATCAATGGAGCAAGTTTATCGATCAGAATGTTCAGTTCCTTTTCACCCGCTTTCTGAACATAACCGTTTTTCAGCACTTCACCGATCAGTTCCTTCTGCTTTGCCACTATATTTATAGCCAGAGGCAGATCTGAAACCAGTTCCATGATTGTTTCTGCCAGACCGGAAGCCCGTGAGTTCTCAGAATCTGTTCGTCCCATTATTTCTATGGAATATTGCACCACGGTCAACTCAAAATACATGGCGGCATAGTCTTCGCCCGACCGGGTTCGCATCAGCGGGGCGATCTCTTTCCGTAAAAACTCAGCTTTTTCTTCATTCAGATCGGTCCAGAAACCATCGTTGATCTTCTCTAAAAATGATCTCGCGTCAAGAACTACAACATTGTTCTCCGGTAGCGCCGCGATGTCATTTTTAAGTTTTTGGATTGTGTCTTTTATGATCTCAGATTTTTCCAGGGATATAGCCAAGACAAGCTTTTGCAAGCGTGTCTCGAATAACCTGACCGGCAAGGGTTTTGAAGTTTTATCCGTTTTACCACTTGGATTCATCTGAAAATACTCAAAGTTGTTCCAGCAGTCGATGATCAGGAATTTAGATTTTTCCCTGCACCAAGATTTCAGTTTCTTTGGCTCAAGAAGGCGTGTGCCTCTCCCGATCATCTGCCAGAATTTTGTGTAAGAGAATACAGGTTTGGCAAAAACCAGGTTGACCAGCTCCCTTACATCGATACCGGTATCGAGCATATCAACACTTATCGCCACCCGGGGGAAGTTATTGTTTACAAACTGGTCGAGCAGTCCCCCTTTCCCATAAACCCTGGGGTCATCCGAAACGATCACTTTAGCGATTTCACCCTTGTACTCGGGATACAATTCATCGAAAACCGTCTGAAGTCTTCTGGCGTGCTCCATCGTCATTGCAAAGAAAATCGTTTTACCGGGGAGGACACCACTCTCATCCTTGATGCACTCATCCATGAACTCTTTAACGATCAGCGTGTTTGTACCCTTGTTCGTAACCCGCTGTTCAATTTCGGTACCTTCGTAATTTATTTCGTCGGGATTAATTCCTTCGGCAAGGAGTGCCTTCTGATCTTCGATGGAGATTGTATCTTTTTTTATTCCATCCTTTAAAAACTTTGTTCTGATTCTGAGCACCTCAAAATCACACAGATATGGAGGTTTGTTATTTATCGCTTCCTCGTAAGAATAAGCAAAGGTCGGCAGCCCGTCTTCACATTGGAACAACTTAAAAGTATTGTGTTCGAGTGCATCCTTGGGAGTCGCGGTTAAACCGATCTGTAGCGCGTCGAAATAGTCGAAGATGTTTTTGTATACATTGTAGATGGAACGGTGGCTTTCGTCAGCGATAATCAGATCGAAAAATAGCGGGCTTAATTTAGAGTTGGCATCCTCGATTATATTGAGCATCGAGGGGTATGTGGTAACATAAACCCTTCGGTTGGCAACAAAACCGGTCTCTCCCCGTTGCGGCCAGATTGGTGCATTGGGAAGATACTCTTTAAAGGCATCCAGGGCCTGATTTTGCAACGCGATTCTATCGACCAGGAAGAGAACTTTTTGAACCCTGTTAGCTCGCATCAATACATCGATAAGCGAAACACATGTGCGGGTTTTGCCGGTGCCTGTTGCCATCACCAGCAGGAATTTTCTTCTCGCGTGGTCGATTCCCTCAAAAACAGAGCGGATCGCCTCAATTTGATAAGGCCTTCCGCTGATATCAACATTGATCAGTTCTTTCGAGAGCGGCTTTTCATGTTCGCGGAGGAACATTAACCTTTCAAGGTCTTTTTTGGTGGGGAATCCGTAAATTTTGCGTGGAGGGTATCTTTCGGTATCCCAGAAATAGATGTCGTTACCGTTGGTGTAAAATACGAAGGGGAGTTTGCATCCTGTTTGGGTCTGAATGTTCTTCGCGTACTGTTTCGCCTGCTCCTGCCCTGCCCGGGCATCCCTGGAGCTCTTTTTTGCCTCAACAACCGCCAGCGGGTATCCATCATCGCCGAGCAGCGCGTAATCCGCGTATTGATGTCCATCGTAGACATGCTCGTTCTCCTGAACAGAATCCGGTTTTTTTAACCAGATATCCAGCTCGGTTTTCACCTGCGTGGGATTGGTAACATTCCACCCCGCTTTCGCGAGTTTTTGGTCAATTATTTCCTGACGGGTTTTAGCTTCATTCATTTTATAAATAGCAAATTTTAGATTAGCTATAATATGAAATTTTTTTGGAATATCCACTTTATTCTGAATCTAAACGAGACCCCACCACTACACTTCACGTCCCGCCGAAGGCGGATAACATTTAACACCTAACATTTAACATTTACAAAAAAGGCTGCCCGAAAGCAGCCTCTGTAAATTCTATTAAAGTGTTTTGTGTTTTCCATCGCAGAACGGCTTGTTAGCTGAGTGCTTACAGCCGCAGAAATAAACCTTCTTAGCTTCGGTTATTTCTGTTTTTACCGGAGTAAAGCCGCTTCCTTTGTGGGATCCGTCGCAGAATGGCTGCTTGGCAGACTTTCCGCAAGCGCACCAGTAGTAGGTGCCGGGTTCCACCTCAACCGGATAGGATGCCTTTTGGGCTATCACAGGTTCCATAGTTGTTCTTTCCTTTATTGTTAAGCTGTTACATTTTGGCCGAGATCATATCTTCCGGTCTGACGATCCTGTCGAATTCCTCAGCCGTCAGAAGTCCCAGTTCAAGTGCGGCTTCTTTCAGTGTTTTATGCTCTTTATGAGCTTTTTTGGCAATTTTAGCCGCGTTGTCGTATCCAATGTGCGGGTTAAGTGAGGTAACCAGCATCAGAGAATTATCCACATGCTTCTTAATGTTCGAGGTGTTTGCTTCGATACCGGCCACGCAGTGCTCGGTGAAGCTCTCGCAAGCATCAGCGATCAGCCTGATCGACTGAAGTACATTATGGATTATCACGGGCTTAAACACATTGAGTTCGAAGTTACCCGAAGCCCCGCCGAAATTAACCGCCACATCGTTACCGAACACCTGAGCGCAAACCATCGTCATTGCTTCTGACTGTGTCGGGTTCACCTTCCCCGGCATTATCGAACTACCCGGTTCATTTTCGGGAAGGCTGATCTCTCCGATGCCTGATCTGGGGCCCGAACCGAGCCATCTTACATCGTTCGCGATTTTCATAAGTGAGGCCGCTGTGGTCTTTAGTGTGCCGTGGAGATATACCAGCGCGTCGTGTGCCGCGAGTGACTCGAACTTGTTCGGCGCGCTGACAAAAGGCAAACCGGTTAATTCACCGATCTTAACGGCAGCTTTTACAGCAAATTCCGGGTGGGTGTTAAGCCCCGTACCAACGGCTGTTCCCCCAAGCGCGAGCTCATAGACCCAAGGGAGGGCATCTTCTATCCTCGAAAGGGCGTTTGTAAGCTGCTGGGTGTAACCGCTGAACTCCTGTCCGAGTGTAAGCGGTGTGGCATCCATCAGGTGGGTTCTCCCGATCTTGATCACATCCTTGAACTCGGTGGCTTTCGCGTCGAGCGCGTCCCTGAGCATATTAACCATCGGGATCAAACGCTCGTTAACCGCCATCGCGGCCGCGATGTGCATCGCTGTCGGGAAGGTATCGTTCGACGACTGCGCCTTGTTAACATCATCGTTGGGGTGGATCGGCTTCTTGCTACCGATAACCCCGCCGGCGATCTCGATGGCCCTGTTGGCTATCACTTCGTTCACATTCATGTTCGACTGTGTACCGCTCCCCGTTTGCCATACGACAAGGGGGAAATTACCCTCGAGCTTTCCGTCGATCACTTCCTGTGCCGCCTCATTGTTTGTAAGGGCTGCCGCTTTCTTCAGTATTCCGAAAGCTTTTATCAGCTCGGCCGGCATCTTCTCGCCACCGATCTTAAAGTTCATCAACGACCTGCCGGTCTGTGCACCGTAATACTTGTCAGCCGGCACCTTTACCTCTCCCATGGTGTCGGTTTCAATTCTGAATTCCATTATGCCTCCAAAAAAATTAAATGATCTATACTAAAATATGAGTTGGCACTAATCAGTTGTCTTAACATCTCTTAATTTTCCTGTTTTGTCGAAAGTTTCTTCATTTTTGCTGAGTAATGTCTTATATTAAGACAGTTGATTTGTCTTCATTTTTAATCACTTAAGTTGCCCGTCAGGGCGGAGAATACCAAGATCAGCCAGCTCCCCAAACCGGCCCTAACTCTTCTTCTCGAGGTCAATGAAGAAAAAGGTGTGAAGATCATCTTCATCGAAGGGAAAACCGCGTCCGCAGCAGAAGCACTGATCAATTCCGGCGCGCAAACCGTCAGGGACCACGAAAGTTTTTTAAGGCTGGTCTCCGACCTCGAAGCCGGACTCGGACTGGCGTCCTCCGTCGTGAAACCGGTTGAAGACCTCCGTACACCCGGCGCGGTGTTCTATGAGGTTGAGTTCACGGTTGAGCATGCTGCTAAAGATGCGGCTATAAAAAAGAAAAACCAGACCCCGGCTGATGAACCCACTCCCACACCCACCGTTCCCCGGGCAATATTTCCCGGTACTCTCTTTTTCACGATACGAACTTCCCCGCTCAAGATCACGGATGTTCACGGCGATTTCGCCCTGTTCCTCCGGAGGGATGAACTTCCGGAAGAGTTTACGGTTTTCACACTCGCAAGATTGATCCATCCGGCCGACCTGAAGGCTTTCAAGAACAAGTTCAAAGCCGCGCTTAAAGGGGAAAAACAGGAACTGGTTTACCGGATTTACACTTCTGACCAGCAACTCAGGTTCGTGAGACATCTCGTCACTGTTAACCGCAGAAAAAGTGAGATCGAGTCGATCTCTAACATGATCATCGATGTCAGCCACGACCGGGAACTGATCAACAGGCTCCGCAATTCAGAAGAGAAACTTAGAATACTTTTCGAAACCGCCGACGATCTGATCTTTGTCCTCGATCAGCGCGGAAATTTCTCCTCCGTCAATGCTCTCGGTGCCCTCTCGCTTGAGTTCCTCCCCGAGGAGATGAACGGGCGACACTTCATCTCTTTCATAGATGAGGACGAACGGAACGTGATCGTACAGTCGTTCAAAGAGCTGCTGAAAGCCTCAAAACTGGTAACTTTCGAGGCTGCCTTCATAACCAAATTCGGCAAGAAACTCACTTTCGAGATCAACGCCAGACCGGTTTACTCGAACCGCAACAGGTTCGACGGAATTGTCGGTATCGGCCGAAACGTCACCTCCCGTATTCATGACCACGAGATGATGAACGATCTGAACAACAAACTGATCGAAGCCAACAGGATCATCTCGATCGAACGAGACAGGGTGAAACAGCGGATCTCAGTTCTCGAAGAACTTAACCAGCTGAAAAGCGAGTTTGTTGCCAATATTTCACACGAGCTCCGTACACCACTCGCCTCCATCATCGGTTTCTCCGAAACCATAGATTCTGATTCTGACATGCCCGAGTCTGTCAGAACCGACTTCAACAGGATCATCCTCACCGAGGCGAAAAGGCTCGCTGAACTGATAAACGATGTGCTTGATATTTCGAAACTTGAGGGTGGGAAAGTTGTGCTCAACCGTTCCGACTTCGACGCGGTCGACATGCTGAACGATGCCGTTTCCAACTTCCGCAGCATGGCAGATGAAAAGTCGATAATGATAGTTGAAGAATACCCTGAGCTTCCTGTGGCAATTAACGCCGACAAGGAGAGGCTCCAGCAGGCCTTCGAGAATATCATTAGTAATGCGGTGAAATTCACCGGCCCGGGTGGTAGGATAACCCTCTTCGTAAGGGTAAGGAAAAATGAACTCGAGACGATAATCAGCGATACCGGCATAGGTATCCCCAAAAAGGATCTGCAGTACATTTTCCAAAAATTTTACAAGGTCTCCCGTTCCGACAGCACCATCCCCGGCTCAGGGCTCGGGCTCGCACTCGTAAAGCAGATAATCGACCTTCACAAAGGCTTCATTAGCATTAAAAGTGAAGAAAACAACGGCACAACCGTTATTATTAAATTACAATTGACTCAAAAGAGGTACGCCGAAATTGGATAAATTGATTTTCGTTGTCGACGACCAGGCGCCAATTCTACGCCTCATTACCTATTGGGTTAGTGAAAAGTGGAACTACAAGGTTAAAACCTTCGAGAATGCGGAGGATATGCTGCAGGCCCTGAACCTGCGGCCCGATCTTATCCTCCTCGATATCATGCTCCCGGGCATAAACGGGATCGACGCGCTGAAGGAAGTAAAGAAATTCGAGCCAAAACTTCCCGTCATCATCCTCTCTGCCCAGGGCAGGGTTGATGTGGCGCTCGAAGCCCTCAAACTTGGGGCTTATGATTATTTCCCCAAGCCGATCGATACCCAACGCCTTGAGCCCGCGATCAGGAATGCTCTCAAGAACTACGACCTCGAAAAAGAACTCGAGAAAGTCCGCGAGAATGTGACCCAAACCTACAGTTTCTCTAACATCATTTCCGCCGACGGGAAGATGCAGGATGTCTTCAAGATGGTCTCAAAGGTACTTAACAACGATATTACAGTGCTGATCCACGGCGAAAGCGGAACCGGCAAGGAACTTATCGCGAAGGCTATCCACTATAATGGAATAAGGAAGAGCAATCCTTTCGTCGTCGTAAACTGCGCCTCGATCCCCCGCGATCTGATGGAAAGCGAACTTTTTGGCCACGAAAAAGGGTCGTTCACCGGGGCCCACCAGCGGAAGATGGGTAAGTTCGAGCTCGCAAACCGCGGAACCCTTTTTCTCGATGAAGTGGGTGAACTCGATATTTCACTCCAGTCAAAACTCCTCCGCGCGATCCAGCAAAAGGAGTTTGAACGCGTAGGTGGCACTGAAACCATTAAATGCGACGTGCGGATAATCTCCGCCACCAACCGCGATCTAAAAACAGCAGTCGAAACAAAGGAGTTCAGGGAAGACCTCTTCTACCGGCTGAACTCTTTCCCGATCAACCTCCCCCCGCTCCGTATGAGGAAAGGGGATGTTATTGTGCTCGCGGAACACTTCCTGCAGCACTTCAATAAAAAGCTCGACAAAAAAGTCGCCGGGTTCACTCCCAAAGCAATAAAACTCCTTTTCGACTACGACTGGCCCGGGAACGTAAGGGAGATGGAAAACACCATTGAAAGATGTCTTATCCTTACCGAGAACGACAGGATAGAAGCTGAAGACCTCCCGATGCACATCAGGTCAGCCGGCCCCTCCGATGTCGATTCTTCAGCGGAACAATACCTCAACTCGCCCGTGGTGCTTCCTTTCGAAAAAATCAAGGAAGAAGCGATCAGACATGCGATCAAAGTGACAAAAGGTAATATTTTAGAAGCAGCAAAAAAATTAAAATTGGGCAGGGCTACCATCTACCGCCTTATGGCGAAATACAGAATAGATCCTGAAAAACCTTAAACCTCCGGAGAAATATTATGAACTTCAAAGTTGAAAAAATCAAAGATGTTGTCGTGGTTAGTGTGGGTCTGCAGCGTGCAACCCTTAACGAAGCGGAAGAATTCAAGAAAACACTTCTCGCCCAGATCGATGCCGGCGCGAGCAAACTGGTGATCGACCTCTCAGCCTCCGAGTTCATCGATTCAACCTTTCTCGGTGCCCTCGTGGTTTCCCTGAAAAAGATCAGCCAGATCCGCGGCGACCTGAGACTCGTAGGGTTCCAGCCGGCGGTTCAGTCAATGTTTGAACTCACAAGGATGTATCGTATCTTTGAGGCTTTCAAAACAAAAGATGACGCAGTAAAAAGTTTCCAACAGGCAGGTAACTTATAGAACAAGCTATAAAGGCCAGGGTGCTCCTGGTCGACGATGATGTATCCCTCTCAAGACTTTTTCAGTATAGCCTGACGAAGAACGGATTCGAGTGCCGCACGGCTATGAACGGACGGGATGGTTATGATCTTGCGGCCTCATGGCTGCCCGATCTGATCATTTCTGATGTGATGATGCCCATTATGAGCGGCTATGAGTTCAGAAGAAAAGTGCTTACCGATCCCGCGGTCGCATCGATCCCCTTCGTATTTCTGACCGCCAAGTCCGCCGATGACGACCTCTCCGAAGCTTCGGATCTTGGAGTGGCCGATTTCATAATTAAAACCGCGGGTCCGAAGATACTCGTCGATAAAGTGAGAGCGATCCTCGGGATTGAGAATTGATAGCCCCCCTTCCCCGCCGAAAGAATTGCATTTAACAATAATTGATTGCTTTAAAATGAAAAAAATCCTTTTCGTATTGTTCTTTTTCACCATCATGGTTTCAGCCGCCTTTACTCAGGAAACCTGGCAAAAAGTTAAGATATTTTCCGATGACCTGAGATCAGATATCGCGATGCTCCGCAAGAGCGGTGTAATAATCGATGAAGGCTATATCGGAAAAGATAACTCGATCTCCGTTTTCCTTCCTGCATCAGATGTCGAAAAACTCCGGACGACCGGTATAAGGTTCGAAATGGTGATCGACGACTGGGACTCTTACTACAAGAACCTCCCCGTCCTCTCACCGGAGGAACAGCTCGCTGTCAGGCAACACAGCAAACAAAATTACGGCGTGGAAGGCCTCACCTACGGCACAATGGGTGGCTATTACACCTACGCCGAAATAAACGCCCAACTCGACAGCATGAGGGCCCGATTCCCCAATTTGATAACGCAAAAGGTTTCGATCGGCACCACCGTCGGCAGCAGACAGATCTATGCCGTAAAAATTTCAGATAACCCGGATGCGACCGAAAATGAACCCAGAGCTATCTACACCTCGCTCACGCATGCGCGCGAACCTGCAGGCATGATGTCGGTTATGTATTACATGTTCTATCTTCTCGAAAATTACAACACCAACCCTTCGGTCAAATATCTCGTGGATAACCGCGAAATATGGTTCGTCCCATGTCTCAATCCTGACGGATATGAGCATAACAGATCAACCAACCCGAACGGCGGCGGCCAATGGAGAAAAAACCGCAGCCTTAACAGCGGGTCGTACGGTGTTGATCTGAACCGTAATTTCGGACCCTATACATACTGGAACTCTCCCAATGGCGGTTCAAGCACCACTCCGAGCGCGATCGACTACAGAGGCCCATCCGAGTTCTCCGAACTTGAATCACAGGGTTATAGAAATTTTGTTGTTGGTAAAAACTTCAAAACGGCACTGAATTATCACACTTACAGCAACCTCCTGATCTTTCCTTACGGCTGCTGGACATATCTTACTCCCGATTCTGCCATCTTTAGCGAGTTTTCCTCCGATATGGTAGCGATGAACGGCTACTCACCCGGTACCGCTTGGCAGCTTCTCTACCCTGTCCGCGGAAGCTCTGATGACTTCCTCTATGACGGCGATGTGGAGAGCAACGGAAAGATATTCGCGATGACTCCTGAAGTGGGCGGTGACTCCGATGGTTTTTGGCCTCAGCAGTCGAGGATATTCCCGCTCGCGATCGAGAACCTCGGTCCAAACCTCTACTATTCCTGGGTGGCGGGCGACTATGTCAGCCTCTACTCATATCAGTTCGACAGACAGTATGTCAACCCCGGCGATCAGGTTCAGATGAATCTAACAATGAAGAACAAGGGCCTCTCCGGTGCCTCGAACCTGACACTGGAACTGGAGTCGCTTTCATCTTTCATCACGGTATCAAATAATTCGGTGAATGTTCCCTCAATTCCATCCCGTGGATCATTCACCACCACTTCACCGATGATCTTCACCCTTTCAGCCATTGCACCGATCGATACCCTCTGCAAATTGAGGATTATCACAAAGAAGGATGGTGTTACGATGAGTGCTGATACCATCAGTTTCATTACCGGTGTGCCTACATTTGTCTTCCAGGATACAACAAACAACCCCTTGACCAACTGGACAATTA
>RHKR01000156.1 GCA_008363265.1 Chlorobiota bacterium | reverse complement strand
CCATGGCAGGACAGGTGTATTACCCATCTGTCTTCTTTCATCGCCACCGTAAAGTAGAAATTTGTTCCTTATCCCGAGGCCTGGGATTGCCGCGTAGTAGTCGAGCGCCGCGAAGAAGTCGTTATTTACCGTCATACCGCTTTTGATCTCCACAAGATCCCGGGTGGTACCGTGGTCGAGCAGACAGTCGATCTCCCGGCCTGTGCTGTCGCGCAGAAAGAATAGATTGTTTTGCAATCCACGATTGAATCTGTGCTTAAGCAGCTCCACTATCATCATATTCTCGAAAAGGGAACCCGCCTGATGATATGTTTTAAGATGTTCCACATTCCTGATCTCAAGGAGCGCGACTGCCAGTCCCGGGTCGACAAAGTAGAGTTTTGGTTGTTTCACCAGTCGCTTGTTTATATTGGCATGCCATGGCTGAAGGGTGAACACCACGAAACTTGCTTCCAGCATACCGATCCAGTCGCGGGCGGTATTGGGGCTGATCCCGGTCTCCACCGCGAGTGAAGTATAGTTCATAAGTTGACCCACCCTGCCGGCCAGCAGCTTCATAAAAAGAGTGAACCGGTTCAGATCTGTGATGTTTTTGATCTGTCTGACATCCCTCTCCACGTAGGTCGTGATGTAGTTCGGGTACCAGTCAGGAGGGTCGATACCCCGGTCATAGACAGGCGGGTACAATCCCCGGTAGATCAGATCATAGCGGTCGAGCCCCCGGAAACGCTCATCGGAGGAGAGTTCATCAAGAGAGAACGGGAGTAATTTCAGGATCGCCACGCGCCCTGCAAGCGTTTGGGATATCTTCTCACTCATGAGGAAGTTTTGTGAACCGGTGAGTATTATCCTGCCGGGCCGGTTGTCAGAGTCAACCATCGTTTGAATGTAAGAGAGGAGTTCAGGGACCCTTTGAAACTCGTCGATGACCAACGGGGTGGTCTGGAGGAAACCTCGCGGGTCGCCCACAGCGAAAAGCCTGGTATCAGGCTCCTCAAGGTTTACATATTGATGATCCTTGAATGTGGATCTGACCAAAGTGGTCTTACCCGACTGCCTGGGACCGATCACGGCGACCACCGGGAATCTCTCACTTAATGCGAGCAGTTTTTGTTCAATTTCTCTTTTTATCATACCGAAATATAAGAAAACCGTACAATCATGCAATGGCATTGCGGATTTATACGGTTTTTAAGGTAAATATGACGTATCTTCCCGCGGGAGCCGTGGGTTATCAGATAAGAAAAGGAATTAACTCAGGTTTTTTGTTTTTTCTTCTTGGCCGCGGGGAAGAGGATGTTGTTAAGAATGAGCCTGTAGCCGGGTGAGTTTTTGTAGAGGTTCAGGTCGGTCGGGGGATCAGAGACGGCGTGCTGGTAGTCTTCGGGGTCGTGACCGCCATAGAATGTGAAGAAGCCCCTGCCGAATGTGCCGTGGAGGTACTTAAGCTGGTCGGTGTCTTTTCTTTCACCGAGGACGATGACCGATTTTTTCACGCGGTTGCGGCGGAACATGGTGGTTTGCCCCATGAACCCTTTCACCACGTTGGTGTGGCACTGTGTGAGCATCGTTGGGATTGGGTCATACTTTGCCGAGAACTCGAAGAGGGTGAAGTAGTCGTTGCCGAAATCGAGTATCTCTGTCGGCTGAATGTCAATATCGCTGTATTCATAAACATACGGGTTCTGTTCGAGAATGAAGTCGGTGAACGCGAGGGCTTTGGCATAATCAAGCTTGCCTTGTGCTGATGGATCGGCCGCGTCGCCGTCGAACATCTGCGCGGCAATGTCGCTTCCTTCAGCTGAAAGGGCGATATCGTAGGAATCGGTAGCCGAGCACATTGCGAAGAGGAAACCACCAGAGCTTACGAAGTTCTTGATCATTTTCGCCACATCGAGCATCATCTTTGAGACTTTTGTGTACCCAAGCCTTTGGGCGTCGGCCTCATATCTCCGCTGGGTCTCGATATACCACTGGGCGTTGGCGTAAGAAGCATAGAACTTGCCGTATTGCCCCGTAAAATCCTCGTGATGGAGGTGGAGCCAATCATATTTGGCAAGGTCGCCACGGAGGATCTCCTCGTTCCAGAACTTGTCGTAGGGAATACCAGCATACTCAAGCGCGAGCGTTACCGCATCGTCCCACGGGTGGAAACCGGGAGGGACATAGACAGCAACTTTCGGAGCTTTTTCCATCCGCACCACGTCCATGTTCTGATCCTCCTGTTGGACGAATGAGTATATCTCAACCGCGGATGCGGCATCGAGTTCCTCGAAATAAACACCCTGCAGGCGGCAGTCGAGCACAACTTCATCAGAGCGGTCGATGGCGAACGAGCCGCCACGGTAGTTCAGCAGCCAGTCGGCGAGGTAACCTTTTGAGAGGGCACGGTAGGTGACTCCGTAGGCGCGGAGGTGGTCTGTCTGGCTCAGGTCCATCGGGATAAGAATCTTGTTCTGTCCCTGAACATCAGAGAACAGCACCAACAGGACAAGTATCGCGATCGACCTGAGCCGTGGGATCATCAGGCGGATTTCTTCTCTCTTTCGAGGTAGATCGGTTCAGCACCGTTCAGCACAACGTCGCGTGTGATGAGGCATCTGCCGACATCACGGCGGTCGGGCAGGTGGAACATGATATCAACCATGAACTCCTCAACGATCGAGCGGAGGGCACGGGCACCGGTTTTCCTTTCGATCGCTTTCTGCACAACAGCCTCCACAGCGAGGGGATCAAACTCAAGTTCGACATCCTCCATGGCGAACATCTTTTTGTACTGTTTCAGTATCGCGTTTTTCGGCTCCATCAGGATGTTCGCGAGGGCGTCATTGCTCAGTGAGTGAAGTGGTGCCAGCACGGGAATACGACCGATAAGCTCGGGGATGAGGCCGAATCTGAGAAGGTCTTCGGGTTTAACCATGCCGATAAGTTCATCATCGGTGAGGTGATTGGTATCTATAACATCGGCACCGAAACCCATTTTACTCTGGTTCACCCGGTTGGCGATTATCTTTTCGATCCCTTCGAAAGCACCGCCGACGATGAAAAGGATGTTCTTGGTGTTAACGTAAATGAGGCTCTGCTCGGGGTGTTTTCTTCCGCCTTTCGGGGGGACACCGGCGACAGTTCCTTCAAGAATTTTAAGGAGTGCCTGCTGAACGCCTTCACCCGAAACGTCGCGGGTGATCGACGAACCCTCCGATTTACGGGCGATCTTGTCGATCTCGTCAATGTAAACAATACCGCGCTGGGCACGTTCCAGGTTGTAGTCGGCTGCCTGCAGCAGGTGAACGAGCACCGTCTCCACATCATCGCCTACATATCCCGCTTCGGTGATGGTTGTTGCATCAGCGATCGCGAATGGGACATCGAGGATTTTTGAAAGTGTTTTGGCGAGGAGGGTTTTACCCGTTCCTGTCGGACCGATCAGCATGATATTGCTTTTTTCGATCTCCACGTCACCCAGGTTGAAGAGGTTATCGTCCTGATTGATCCTCTTGTAGTGATTATAAACAGCTACTGAAAGGGTTTTCTTCGCCCTTTCCTGTCCGATGACATGCTCGCCGAGTGTGTCATAGATAAACCTCGGGGTTACATCCATGGTGCGCTTCTGTTTCGGGCGGACCGCGCTTATATTTGAACGGAGGATCTCGACGCTGCTCTCAACACATATTTCACAGATGTAAACATCGGGACCGGCAATGAGGCTTACCTCGCCTGCATCCCTGCCGCAGAAAGAACAGCGCGCGTTTTTATTTGAAAGTCGTTTCGACATAATTTCTCAGTTGGTTTTTAATGACAAGATCGCTTCCCTGGCTTTGTCGTATAGAATGGACTTTGGGAACTGAATGAGGATCTGCTCGTAGGCTTTAATTGCTTGCTCTCGATCCTTTTTGCCAAATTGATAAATTTCACCCTTCAAAAATAACGATTTATCGGCATATATGTTCATGGGATCGCTTACTGACCCATCGATAAGGGAAATGGCATCGTCGTAGCGGTCGAGTGATGCAGCAAGTTCGGCTGACCGGAACCCGGCAACAGCAGCCAAAACCTTCGAAGGCGATGAAGCAAGCCCGTTGAAAACTTTAAAAGCCTCATCGAGCAGCCCCTGCATGATGAATTTTTCCCCTTCGGCAAACGTGAGCATCGAGAGGGAATCGGCGATATTTTTATTCATTAGCGGCGCCAGTTCGAGGGCATCGTTCGCGAGGTTATCAGTAGGAGTGCTGATTATTTCCGTGAGTAATTCGGTCGTCAGGGTTGCTTCATTTCTGAAGAAATAGCACATCATCAGGCTGAATTTGGCCCGGTTCTTCACATCCGGATCGGTGGAGAAGGAATTTATCGCTGATCTGAAAGCGAATTCAGCCTGTCCCGTCTCATCTTGCCGCAAATAAATGTAGCCCTTGTGAAGCCACGCGTGGGCCGCGAACTGTGAGTTGGGTCGTTTCTCGATCAGCTCATCAAATTTATCTATGGCTTCAGAATACTCTTTAAGTTTATAATGGATATATCCCGACCGGAAGATCGCCTCACTCGCGGTCTCGGAAGTTTTGAAAGTGGAGATTATTTCGGAATACTTGTCGAGCACCACTTCGTACTTCTCCTTGGCCGGGAGGATGCCGCGGTCGTAAGGCTTCCAAGCGGGGTTAAGCTGCAGGTATTCAAGATTCAGAGTTTCTTCGAGGGACTTCACCAGATTCAGGTTGATGACCGGTTTATCGGGTCTGTTAGGGTAAAGTTCGAGCAGTTTGGTGTAGGCTGTGGTCGCTGAAGCAAAGTCAGCCGCGTAGAATGCTTCTTCGCCACTTCTGTAGAGTGAAACGCCGTTCTCCTTGCCTGATTCCTCAAGCTTAAGAGCGGTTTCGATCGCTTTCGGGAACATCCTCTGATCGATGTAGAGCCCGAAGAGCACCCTGAGCGTTGGTTCATTGGGGTCTTCCGTCTTTTCGAAAGCCTTTATATACTCAACTGCAGCTTCCGGGTTATTTGATGTGTTGCGCACGCGGGCATCAACCTGTGAGGCCTGATTTGGCTCAAGATCGAGCAGTTCAACATAAGCCTCAGCGGCTTTATCATACTGCATCATGTATCCATAGAGATACCCGAGATCGAGGAGGAAATATACCGGCCGGCCCGAGGTTTCCTTCCCCTTCTCGAGGAGGTAGATGGCTGTTTCGAAACCCTTCACTTCTATGGCGGAGTATGCGAGTACTTTCGTGTAGTTGATATCATAGTTCGATATCTTCAGAAAATCGTCCCAAACCTTCAGGGCTTCTTTCTCATTGCCGGAGAGGAAGTGGGTCTTGCCCAGCAGGTTAATGCCGTTGATGTCACCCGGATGATTTGTATTCCATTTTCCGAGGTAGCCGAGCGATTCCTCATATTGCTTCAGGCGGTTGCATACGCGAACGACCGATTCGAGGAACATATAGTCGTTCGGATTGGCCTTATAGACATCGAGGTAGATCGTCTTCGCTTTCTCAAGCTGGTTCAGTTGTTCGAACTGCTGCGCGAGCATTATCTTGTTGCCGATATCACCCGGCTGGGCGTTACTCAGGGATGTCAGCAGAATAAGTGCTGAAATAAAAACAACGGACTTCAACGAAAAGAAACGGGCCATATTAATTAGACAAAATCCGCGGCTAAATTGTTTCTTTCGGGATCAACTTTTCAAGGGCTTCGATAAGAATATCGACATCCTTTTCAGAATTGTATCCGTTAAGTGAAATTCTGATGAATCTTTCACCGTTGTGCGGGAAGATGGGGATCTCAATTTTGTACTGATCGTAGAGCTGAGCTTTCAGATCCGCGGGCGCATTCGCGGGAAGTTTCACTGAGGCCATCTGCCTTATCAGCGATGTATCCCCGGAGTAGAGACTCTCCATTCCCGGGATCGCCTCCATCCGTTTTTTTGCATCGTGAATCATTACACAGCAGTCATCAGATACCTTGCGCCAATTGTGGAAATCCATGAACTTTATTGCAGCCGGAACCGCCAAAAAGTTGGAGATATCGCGGGTTCCCTGATACTCGAACTCATCAATAAAGTAGGAGTATCCCTGTGGTCTGTGTGTGTTGCCCCAGCTTATGACCGGAGGGACCAGGAGGTTCTGC
>RHKR01000155.1 GCA_008363265.1 Chlorobiota bacterium | reverse complement strand
CAAAAAGGGTAAAAAAACAGGTCAACTGAATCGTTGTTTCATAGAATCACCAACTTTCCCATGGTCTCCCTCAAAACGCCGAGGGAGCGTTGCGAGAGAAGATCGATCTTTATCAGCCCGAGGTCTTCAACGGGGTACATGTCGGGCTGGGTTATGATAATTCCTAATCCTTTGTTGCTAGCGAATTCAAGCGCGACATAGTCGGTTATAGGCCGTGGGGTGATCACGATGCCGCCGGGATGAATGCTCAGGTGACGCGGAAATGATGCCAGCCTCGCCGCGATCGAGATGATGCTCTTCCACGGCTCCCCTTCAAACCTCAATGAGCGCGCCTCCGGGAACATCGTGGAGATATTCGGCAGGTTGCGGGCATCGGTCCAGGGAATGAATTTGCTGTACTGCGATATCTCACTCTCGGCCACGCCGAACACCTTTGCCGTCTCCCTGAACGCAGACCTTGCCCTGAAGGTAACCGTGGTGGAGATCATCGCCACCTTGTCGTAGCCGTACTTCTCGAACACATACTTCACTATCTCGTCCCTCTCCCGCCACGAAAAATCGAGATCGACATCGGGTGGGCTCATCCTCCCCCGGTTTAGGAATCTTTCGAAGTAGAGGTCGTATTTTATCGGATCCACTTCCGTGAAACCGAGGCAGTATGAAACCAGGCTGTTTGCCGCCGACCCCCTGCCAAGGAGCATCATGCCGCGCCGTTTCGCCTCGCGGACTATGTCCCAGACCACGAGAAAATAGTCGGGGAAACCGAGCTCGTTTATCACCTCAAGCTCGTATCTCAAACGGTTTATCGCCGTTTCGGTTATTGTGTGGTACCTCATTTCCAGCCCCTTGAAGGCGAGCTTCCAGAGGTATGAAAAAGAAGGTTCATTGTTGGGAGTGGGAAAAACGGGGAACTTGGTCTTCCCGATCTCGGGATCCACATTGCAACTGTCGATTATGTGGTTCAGATTCTGCAGCGCGCCCGGTATCTTTTTCCACTCACGCAACACTTCAGCATACTCCCTGAAATAAAAAGCCTCCGGTTCCGCCTCATCATCCCTCAGGGTGCCGAGGGTTTTCCGCAGTCTGATCGCCGTAACCGTCCTGTTCAGGATGTGGTCTTCCCTGTCGAGAAAATAGACGGGAGAAGTGGGGACGTACCTGTAGCCATTGGCGGTGCAGAACTCGTAAACCTCCCTTGATATTTTCTTAGTGGCGGAAGTGACGGGCAATTCACCAAAGACATTCGGCCTGTTCCCCGCCGCTTTCAGAAGTCTTATGGAAGGGGTGATAACAAACAGCCCCCTCAATTCCCCCTTAAGGAGGTTTTCGAGCGTGAAATTATCCTTCAGCTTCCTGGCGGTTATCGCCCTGCAGAGGTTTGAGTATCCATCCCGCGTCGCTGCCAGGAGGAGGATGTACTCCCGCTCATCGCCGGGATCGTCGATGTATGCCCCCAATAACGGTTTGATCCCCGCCTCTGTCGCTTTTTTGTAGAACTGTATCAGCCCGTACATCCCGTTCCGGTCCGTGAGTGCCAGAGCCCTCAAGCCATAGCTCTTCGCCCGGCCGATCAGGTCGTCAATCGATACCGCTCCCTGCAGCAGGGAATAATTACTGTGGACATGCAACATTTTAACTTACCCGGCTTCACACTTCCCAAAATCTATCGCCTCAAACCCGTATTTGTTTCTGATACTGTTGATGGCTGACATCATCTTTTCCCGTTTGTTTTCATTGGTTTCGAAGAGCGACTGCTCCTCGTGGTACTCGACCAGACTGCTCATCCCGACACCGATGAGCCTTACGCCCACCCGGCGGGTATAGGCTTTTCGGAAGAGCTCAACGGCAGTATCATATACAAAGCGGTCGTCCATCGTGGGGGTAACCTGCCGCGCGCGAGTGATGGTTGAAAAATCGGTGTATCTAAGCTTTATGTGGATATTGGTGGCCATGCTTTTTTCGTCACGGAGTTGCTGGCATATCTTGGCCACAAGCCGGAACATGATCGCTTCGATCTCCGCGGGAGATGAAATGTCGGATCTGAAGGTCTGCTCACTCGAAATGCTTTTGCGTTCCCAGTGTTCGGAGAGGTACTCGGTCCCTTTACCATTGCACTTTTCCCAGATGTCGAGCCCCCCTTTGCCGAAAACCGACGCGAAATACTCGGCCGGCATTCTCTGGATATCGCCGATCGTGTAGATCCCCCGCGCGTGAAGCTCTTTAATGAAAACCTTTCCCACACCCGGCATCACTTCCGCGGGAAGTGGAGCGAGAAACTCCTTCTCACACCCTTTCGGCACATATGTTATTCCCCGCGGTTTATTAAAGTCGGAGCAGATCTTGGCAACAGTCTTGTTGCTTCCTATCCCGATCGAGCCGGGCAGCTTCAGCTTCTCCCAGATCTCATCAAGTATCCTTTCCGCGAGCAGCATGTAATTGCCGTAGATCAGCTCGGTTCCGGTGAAATCCATGTAAAATTCATCCACTGATGCCTGCTGAAGTGCAGGCGGGTATTTCTCGAGAATCTCCTTCACCATGTTCGAGTATCTGCTGTACTCACCGTGGCTTCCCCTCACAAATATCGCCTGCGGACAAAGTTTATACGCCCGCCCCGACGGCATCCCGGAACGGACACCATACACCCGCGTCTCGTATGAACAGGCCGCGACCACTCCCCGTCCTCCCGGCTGCCCGCCAACGATCACCGGCTTGCCGTTCAGAGAAGGATCAATTATCCTCTCCACGGAAACAAAAAAGGTATCAAGATCAAGGTGAAATATTACTGCCATGGCAGAACTCTGTCTACTTAATTATCCCAAAGTTCAGGTTCGGGATTCCGGCTGATCGTTTTAAGAACAGGGAAATAATTCCCCATCTGTGGCGGGATATCGATACGGGAGTTTTCTTCGAGATAATGGATCAACTCAAACGCGTTCGCGGGGGCATTCCCCACGGGATGATTATTGAAGATAACGAACACCTCTTTAAGGTACTCCAGCGACTTTTTGATCATTTGTGCCAGTTCGGCAATTTCACCCGGTGAATAGAGGTACCTGTACCTCTCATTCTGCTGTTCATAGCTCTGCTCCTTGCCGAAGTTTGAGATCGAATCAAGCCATCCCTTCTCATTCCTCCCGTGCAACCGGAGGTACGCGCGACCGTTAACGATATTGAACCTGAAAGGTATCGCCTCACCGATCCGGGGCTGATCGATCCCTGCGGGTACCAATCCCCACTCCCGGCAGAAATCCAAAGCCTCAGGTGAATCCCACGATCTGTGCCGCACTTCCAGAATTTTCCGGTAGCCGCAAAAATGGTCATTCAGGTTCACGAGGTAATTCGCCGAGACTTCGTTGAACGGAAATGAATACGGGAACTGGATCAGCAAACCGCCAAATCTTTCCCCCCTTACCAGCACATCAAGAAGACTTCTGACCGAATCGATGTTCTGCTTCACGAATTCCCGTTTGTGCGTAAAATCCTGGTGCAGCTTCACGGTGAAGTGAAAATCATCCCTCTCCTCCACCTTCTTCAGCCACTCCAATGCCACCCCCGGATGGGGGTATTGGTAATATGTCGAATTTATTTCAACAAAATTGAAGTAACGGGAGTAGTAAGTGAGCCTGTCGAACCCCTCACCCTGCTTCTTCGGGTAGAACATTGGCGACCAGTCTTTATACCACCAGCCGGCGGTGCCGATCATAAACTTTGTCATTTCAACTCCTACGAATACCTGCCCGTTTTGGCATCCATGCTTCTGTAGATTCCCACCACCACGCCAACAATATGGAAGTGGGGGTATGATTCATCCACGGTTATCGGCGCGAATTCGGGATTCTCTGAAACAAGCTCGATCTTCTTCCCTTTTTTGAAGTATCGCTTCACAAGGGCACCGTCGTCAAGCACAGCAGCAATTATTTTTCCGTTGCCCGGCTCCGCGTTTGGATTTACGATTATCACGTCACCGTTGAAGATGTAGGCATCCTTAAGACTTTCCCCTTTAACTTTAAGCAGGAATGACTCCTTGGGGATCTTGATCATGTTCGGCAGGTCAACCGTGTCGATCGCTCCGGGATAGATAGTCACGGGGCTTCCCGCGGCTGCCTCACCTATCACCGGACGGGTAATGAACATGTTCTCTTCAAGCAGAAGTTCGATCCCTCTCGCCACCTTTTCGTCCCTCTTTATCAGACCCTTCTTCTCAAGCGCCTGCAGGTGCTCACGGACCGTGGAGCGGTTTTTGTAACCGAATTTATCCGCTATCTCGGAGAGGGATGGGGGTCTCCCCTTCTCATCCCGGAAATCGATGATGAACTGAAGTATCTTCTGCTGGATCTCTGTCAGGTTTCTTGTCATGTTTGTTCCAATTATTGCGCGTTCAAAATACCATACATTTGTATGGTTAAATATAGGGTTTCTTCCGATCAATGTCAAGTGAAAATTAGTGGTGAGTGGTTAGAGGTGAGTGGTTAGTGGATTTTAGAATTGAGTTTTTCACAGGTGATTCATTGGAATATGTATTAAATTTAAGTGTCAATTAACATTTTTTAGGATACAATGCGACGGATAGTTCTTTTAATGGTATTTGTAGTGTTCACAACGGGAATGAATGCACAGAGGGTGCTTACCCCTTTGGAAAAATCAGGGTTCACAAAACTGACCACCCATCAGGAGATGATGGATTTCATAAGAGAATTGGAGGAGGGTCACGCAAAGTTTGAAGTGAAGACTATCGCAAATACTGTACAGGGCCGGGAAATACCCGTTCTGGAATTTTCATCTTCCGTCTTCGGTCAGGATACTTCAAAACTTATGGTTTTACTATTCGCGCAACAGCACGGTAATGAACCATCGGGAAAAGAGGGTGCGCTCATGCTGGTGTCGAAACTGGCTTCAGGTGAACACGGCTGGTTGCTCGATTACCTCGATATAGCCATCATCCCGATGATGAATCCCGACGGGAATGAGGTTGACAGAAGAAGAAACGGAAATGGTGCCGACCTGAACCGGAGTCATTTGGTCATGGACCAACCGGAAACGATCGGTCTGCACAAATATTTTAACGAAAATCTCTTCCATGTTTCGATGGATGTACATGAATATTCACCATTTTCCAGTGACTGGATGGATATCGGATTCAGGAAAAATTCAGATGTCACGGCAGGAAGACTCACGAATATCAACACCCCGCAGAGCTTCAGGGATATTTCAGACAGCAAGTATCTCCCTTTCCTGAAAGAGTTCATTCAGATAGCGGGGTATACATATTCGGAGTATACACCGGGTGGACCACCTGAAGCTGAGTACATCAGGCACAGCACTTATGACATAAATGACGGGAGGCAAAGTATTGGGTCGCTTGGCACACTTTCTTTCATTCAGGAGGGAATGAACGGTAAAGACTCGATCAGCAATATTGAACGAAGGGCTAAAAGCCAGATGACCGGTATGCAGGCATACCTGACGTGGATGAGCGATAATGCCCAGAAGATCAAACCAATGGTCGAAGCGGAGAGAGAAAATATAAGAAATGGGTATCCTGAAAAGGTCGCGATCCAGATGGAACACCGTTCTGATGGCCGGGTTCTTGACATGCCAGTGTTAAGTCTTAAATCGGGCAAGGATACCGTGATCACGGTTAAAAACTACAGACCTGTGGTTGCATCAATATTCGATGTTAAGAAACCTGTAGGCTATCTGGTTCCGGTTGAAAGAAAAGATCTAATCGAGTGGACAGAACGTCATGGTATGATAACCACTAAATATAACCCGTCCCCTACTCATAAGATTGAAGAGTATACCATCACCGCCATCGATTCTATTGATTTCGAGGGAGATATTGTGATCAATCCGTCATACACCGTCTCAGAAATGAGCTCCGGCAATTTGAAAGGTGCGTACCTCTTTATTCCGACAAAACAGCTCGCGGGAAATGTGATCGTTCAGGCACTTGAACCAAAAAGTACTATCGGCCTTGCGACTTACAAGAAATTTGAGGATCTCGTAAAAAAGGGTGAAAAATATCCCGTTCTGCGCCTGCTCTACTGATCTTTGCTCATCCTTAAATGGTCTGCCCGCTTCATATTCTTAATTTTTGAAGCTTTTCTGAAGCGGGCAGCCGACCAATCCTCATCGATCGCGACCATCCTCACGGCCTCATATCCAAG
>RHKR01000154.1 GCA_008363265.1 Chlorobiota bacterium | reverse complement strand
AAGCTCGCTCATTTACACCACCCGTGGTATTTCTTTTGATCGAATAAGGGTTCTCCTTGACGGTAATGTTCTTCTTTTCGTTATTTGGTTTTGCAGAGCCAAAAAGCGAGAAGACATTCCTGAATGCAAAGACACCGGCACCCAGAACGGCAAGAGAGCCGAGGAATTTCTTTCTGTCCATTTTTAAAGCTTCTTTTTTCTCAGACATGTGTATCATATCTCCTATCTGTGGCAAGCCCAGCAGTGCTCGGGCCCCTTTTTAACATTCTTCAGATACGGAAGTTTTTGCTCGGGATTCCTGTGACAGTCGAGGCACGCTCCCATGGTGAAAGGTTTCACCTGGGAAACCTTGTCCATGTTGGCAACATCACCATGGCAGGAGGCGCAGTCGATTCCGGCGCTTACATGCACACTGTGATTGAAGTAGGCGTATTCGGCCGTCCTGTGAATTCTCTTCCAGGGGATCGGTTTGCCGCTCTTGTAGTATTCGGTCAGTTTAATGATATCAGGCCTGTCGGTCCTCGCTTGCGTGTGACAGTTCATGCACACTGCTGCAGAGGGGATGCTTGCAAATCTTGTTTTCTCCACTCCCGTATGGCAATACTGACAGTCGATCTTCATCGTGCCGGCATGCAGTTTGTGAGAAAAATTGATCGGCTGGTCAGGAGCATACCCGACCCCATCCCTTTCAGCGCGTGAGACATAAAATGTGACGGCAAAAGAGGCAATGGCCACGAATATCACTATCGGTAACCGGATTCGTAATAGATAGTCGATAAAACTACTCATCGCTTACCTTCGCTTAAATTACTGAAAAAATTACGATTTAAGTTCATATGATGGGAAACAGCCGGGCAAAACATACTTCTACCGGCTGGGTCTTCTGCAGGGTGTATTGTGTGGGAGAATCTGTAATTGTGTATCAAGTTATCAGATAGTACGCGAATTACTGAAAAAAAGGTTCTTGATGAAATTTTTTTTGTTGCGGATTTTGCTTAAAGTAACTTCCAAAAGTATGAAAAATTACTCTAATAATCGAATAATAAAATCTGATTGGAACTATTTTTTAGCAGGCCTGTAAGCTCTGTTAAGAAATGTTGCCAGATGCATCACCTCCACCGGCTGATTGAACTTCTCCGTGCCGTGCTTTATCTGACCCATGCATCCGGGGTTCGCCATAACCACCACTTCGGAGCCGGTTTTATCGAGATTGTCCATCTTTCTTACAAGAAACTTAAGTGCGTCATCGTACCGTGAGACATTGTAGATACCGGCACTTCCACAGCACCATGAGGCTTCTTCGAGCTCTGTGTAGCTTACATTTTTAACAGACCTGATTATGTCCCTCGGCTGTTTCGTAACCTTCTGGGTGTGAGCAAGATGACAGGCGTCGTGGTATGTCACTTTTCCGGCGAAATCATAGTTTTCAGCCATAAAACCTGTTTCTGCCAGAAATTCGGAGAGGTCTTTAACTTTGGAGGAAAAGATCAGTGGTGAGTGGTGAGTGGTGAGTGGTGAGACTCCACCAACCCCGGGATCAGATAAAATATGCCCATACTCTTTCATGTAGGCACCACAGCCGGCCGAGTTTGAGACGATAAAATCATATTCGTATCGGCTGAATAGGTCGTAGGTTCTCTGAGCCAGTTCCCTCCCCTTTTTCTGCTCGCCATTGTGAGCATGAAGTGAGCCGCAGCATCCCTGATTTCGCGGAATGATCACCTCACAACCGTGTTGCAGAAGAACATTCAGGGTATCGGAATGGATATCAGCGAATGCGACATCCATCAGACAGCCGAGTGGCAAAAGTACACGGTATCTCACGGGTCCGGCGGGACTGTAAACTTCATCCATTACATCGCTGCTGAATCTTTTAGAGATGGCGGGTGAAAGCTGATCGGCTTTTTCCAGGCCTGTTCCAAGAATCTTGAAGACACCCATTCTGTGGAGAAAGCCCTGTAAACCTGTATTCTGGTAAAAATAGATCATCCTTGCAACGATCTTGAGAAGGGATTGGTTCGCGAGAATAAAGTTCAAACCAAATCGCCTGAGGAAACGGTTCTTGAAGGGTTCAAGGTCATTCCGGGATACTTCCTCCCGTGCAGCTTCAACGATGGCACCGTACTTCACACCAGCCGGACAAGCGGTCTCGCAGGCCTGACAGTCGAGACAGTAATTTATTTCATTTATAAAGGTGTCGTTGATCTCAAGTTTCCCCTCGGCAACCGACTTTATAAGCCGGATCCTTCCCCTTGGCGAGGAGGACTCAAGCTTTGTTATATTATAGGTTGGACATGTGGGCAGGCACATACCGCAGTGCATACACTGCGTTAGCAGATCGTCTGAAACAAACGCTTTTTTAAGGGTCTCCTGAAGGTTCGACTCTTGCATCTCAATGCTGGTGTGTGTGATTGTGCTCAGGGATGTCTTCCCGCCTGCGTGGCAAGGTTCCCTCGCATCTGGGCCTCATCGTTATGATCTTGCCCGGATTCAGAATATTGTTCTCATCAACAACCGATTTTAGCTGCTCCATGAACCTGATTCCTGTCTCCCCTGCCGATCTTCCGAGGAATTCCTTCTTGGCAAGGCCGGTGCCGTGCTCACCTGTGATGGTTCCGCCGAGCTTGATCGCTTCATTGAAGATAAAATCAAATGCTCTGTGCGCGTTTTCGATCCCTTTTGAATCCCTTTCATCCGTAAGACATGTCGGGTGGAGGTTACCGTCGCCGGCGTGACCGAAATTGCCGATCATGACATCATAATTTCGGGCGGCATCTTTTACTTTCTCGATCATCACGGGAAGTTCGCTTCTCGGAACCGTGGCGTCTTCGAGGATGGTTGTCGGTTTAACCCTGGCCAGCGCGCTAAAAGCGCTTCTTCTGGCAGATTTGAGCGTAAGGGCTTCACTTTCCGAAGAAGCCACCTTTACAAATGTCGATCCGTTCCGCTTCAGGGCATCCAGAACCTTTGCGGCGTCCTCATCAACCTCGGCGCCTTTTCCATCGAGCTCAATTATCAGGATCGCTTCACTGTTCCGTGGAAGGCCGATCTTGGTGTAATCTTCAACACAGTTGATCGTGGTATGATCAAGGAACTCCATCATCGCCGGCACCACATGAGCCGCGATAATGTCGGATACTGCTTTACCGCTTTCGAGGATTGAGTCGAAATAGGCGGTCATGGTAACAGATTTTTGCGGTTTCGGTATCAACCTTAATAAGATCTTTGTGAAAACTCCAAGCGTTCCCTCACTTCCGATCATTACATCGCGAAGGTTGTATCCCGCAACATCTTTCACGTTCTTTCCGCCTGAACGGAGCAATTCACCGTTTGGTAGTACAGCCTCTATCCCGAGTACATAATTTTTGGTAACACCATACTTCAATCCACGCAGCCCGCCGGCATTCTCGGCAACATTTCCGCCGATGGTGCAGATCTTCATACTGCCGGGATCGGGAGGGTAGAACAGACCAAGTTTCTCAACTTCGGTCTGAAGTTTCTCAGTGATGACACCGGGCTCAACCCAGGCGGTAAGGTTCTCATTGTCAATTTCAAGGATTCTGTCCCACTTCGTCATTACCAGAACGATCGAATTCTCAACCGGTACGGAACCGCCACTTAGGCCCGTTCCGGAGCCGCGGGGGACCACGGCGAACTTTTCTTGGTTCGCCAGTTCAAGTATCTTTGCAATTTGTTCGGGGGATTCGGGGAACAGAACGGCTTCGGGGAGTTGCCTTAACAGGGGTGTCCCGTCGTATGAGTAGGCTTCACGGTATACAGGATCCGTGAGAAAATTCTTTTTACCGACAATCTCCCCTAGAGCGGAGAGAACCGAGTCTTTCATCTTACAAATCTTTGTATAACAAATTTTACCGCGTAACCAGTGGCCAGAGCAATAACCAGATAGGTTGCGATCATTTTTACACCATCCATGGTAAGAACAAAAGTCGATTTATATCCGCGCCATCCACAATTTGTGCAACGGTAAACCTTGAACCATGTGGCGGATTTTATCACTGCTTCAAAAACGCTTCTTGTCTTTGATCTGCGGAGTGTATTGTACTGATTACATGAAGGGCACTTTGAAAATGATGCATCCCTGCGAAAAACTACTCTTTTTGATTTTAATCTGCGCTTCTGAGCCATTTATCTGATTGCCAGTATCTTTCTGTAAAGTTTTTGATCGTTAATTATTTCTAATGCGGTCTTGAACTGGATGTCACTGTTCAACTTGTAGCGGATACGGTAGTTGTTGTTGTGATATCTCGCGGAGAGTTCGGCGAGCAGTTCTGCAACTGTTTCTTCCCTGTGGGAATCCAGTAAACTTCTTGAGAGAGTTTCAAGCTCTTCGGTTAAACTGTTGATTCTCGTCTGCAAATGTACGTAATTTTTGTCTCGTCCGAAAGATTCGGCCGCTTCTTTGAGCTGTTTTGCGCCCGGGTGAGTGAAGGAATACTTCTTCTTCGAGAGGAATTCCTTGAACCCTGTGAAGAGTGCTGAACGGTCGATCTTCTCGAAATCGATCCCCTTGTTCTTTTCATGGTAAAGGTTAACGAACTCGAAAATGAGCCCCCGTGCAAGCAGATCCTTGATGATGCCGGGCTTTTCCGTATCCGCAATAATTGTATCAGGAGCCACTCCGCCGCCGCTGTAAACCAGACGCCCGTTCTTGGTTGAGAATCCTGCAGTAAGAACTGAATCATGCTTTCCGATCACCTTGTTGCTCGTGGCGTAGTCAACCTTCTGAATGCTCCTTCCCGATGGAGTGTAATATCTTGAAGTGGTGATCTTGAGGGATGTGTTGTAACTCAACGAAGTTACTGTCTGCACCAGCCCCTTGCCGAATGATCTCTCACCGGCGATCACTGCCCTGTCGTTATCCTGCAGGGCTCCTGCAACGATCTCCGAAGCGGATGCGGACCCGGTATCGATAAGAACGACCATTGGTATATCTCTGAGGAGGGGTTCCTGTTCAGCGAAGAATTTCCTGATCGAGGCGGTATCCCGTCCTTTGGTTGAAACGATCAGCTCCCCTTTCGGTAAAAATTTATTCGAGACATCGATCGCCATATCGAGCAGACCACCCGGATTGCCTCTCAGATCAAGAACCACAGAACCAACAGGTTTCATCGCTGATAGTTTGTTGATCTCAGTCCGCAGTTCTTCTCCGGCTGTACGGGTGAATCCGGAGAGTTTGATGTAAATATTATTTGAGTTCTCAGGGACAAAACCCGCGTACGTAACATTCCTGATTATGATCTCTTCTCTCAGTAGAGTAAAACTTACAGTATCAGCCGGCTCACCACGAAGCACTTTAAGATCAACAAATGTTCCCGGAGGGCCTTTTACAAGTTTTGAAATGTCATCATAATTCGAAGGAGCGACTCTTTTCCCCGACACTTCAAAAAGTGCATCACCCGGGAGGATCCCCTGCTTCATCGCGGAGTATCCTTCCATCACCTCAAGGATAAGCACGTTTTCACCCCTTATGCCCACGGTGATACCGATCCCGCCATATTTACCCTTCGTGATAAGGTCGATGTCATCCTGCCGTTTTTCGTCGATAAAAACCGTATACGGATCGAGTTCTTTCAGCATCCCACGGATACCGGCACGGATGAACTCTTCCGGGTTGATCTCGTCTACATAATTGAGTGTGATCTCCTTGTAAACCCTGCTGAAAATATCAATGTTTTTTCCGATCTCGAAGTAGATATCACCGAACGCGGAATAAAATCCGAGTGACATCGCAACAGAGATGGTAACGATAAAAAGTTCTTTTTTTCTCAATAATTTATACTTTTTCAATTTTGTGAACATATCAGCCGATACCTATCATCATCGTTTCTTTGAGCTTCGCTACAATATCGAGGTGGATTTCCTCAGGCGTTCTTTCACCATTTATCGTTTTTATCCTGTCAGGAAATTCAAGCGCCAGGTGTTCGTAGCCACCGATCACTTTTTGGTAAAAATTGTCGTTTGATCTCTCTATACGGTCGAGGTCAGCGTTACATTTCGATTTTCTTTTCGCAGACTCATCCACTGATATCTTGATATAAAAAGTAATATCGGGGAAAGTACCTCCAGTGGCGATCTCATTTATCTTGTTCACCGCTTCCGCGTTCAGTCCCCTGCCGAATCCCTGGTAGGCGGTTGTTGAGTCGTGAAACCTGTCAGCGATAACAACAGACCCTTCCGAAATCAGGGGCCGGATAACCT
>RHKR01000153.1 GCA_008363265.1 Chlorobiota bacterium | reverse complement strand
GAGTAGAGGGAGATCGAGTCGGTAGGATCATCGATCGCTTCAAGAGCTGAAACGAGAGCCCGCACTTCCTGGATCGTGAAATATTCTTTCTGCCCGACTTCATAGAGAGGAATACCTGCCTTCTGAAAAATGTCGGCATATGTGGACATGTTATTACGCCCCCTGAACAGAATGAGCACATCTTTGAAATCGAATTTTTTACCGGCCTTCAGCATCCTGATGAAGCCGGCTGTTTTGGTTGCTTCTGCCTCGGTCTTGGCCACCTTTGAAGTAAGATTTATATATAGCGGAACTTCGGTCAGTATCTCCTTCTCCGGGTTAATATCCAAAGGGATGTAATGAGGGTGGAATTGTTTTTCGATAGCTTTAGAATAATTTACAAAAGACCTTGCGAAATGCCTGTTAATAAAGTTAACAATCGGTTCCGTTGATCTGAAATTGGTCGTCAATTCACATAATATGCCATCCTGAACTGCGATGATATTTTTCGCTTCCTCGTAAACCTGGATATCAGCCCTCCGGAAGCGGTAGATCGACTGTTTGGGATCGCCTACCATAAAGAGTTTGCCGGGTTGCAGGGCGACTTCCCTCCAGTTTGTGGCTGCTCCCCGGTCCCTTTCACACAGAAAGAACATGATCTCGGTCTGCAGCGGGTCGTTATCCTGAACTTCATCAACGAAGAGCCGGTCATACTTCTTCTTGAAATATGCGCGTACCTCTTTGTTGTTCTTTAAGAGTTCATTCGTCTGAAAGAGAAGGTCATCAAAACCAAGAGATGAAGTTCTCTTCTTTTCTGAATTGTAGAATGTTCTAAAAGCTTCGATTATCTGAACGATTCTATTGTGAATCCAGGTACATTCCAAATTTTGAAAAGAGGTGATGCTTTGCATTATTTCACTGTCAACCTCTGCGATATCAGCCTGCTGCTTAGGTGACCATTTCTCTTCAACGGGTTGGTGCTCCAAAAGAAAACGCAGTGCGTTGAATTGTCCCGCCTCAACAGCATCCATGGCCGATACAAGATCAAGAATGTACTTCTTCTTTTTTTGATCTGTCCTTGCCAACTTGGCTTTATCAAATCGTGGGAGAAATTCTTTCAATTTTTCGACAGGTTTTTTAATCGAAACAAACACATCTGTTGCTTCATCTTCGGTAGGTCTTCCGCAATCCATTGACAGGATTTCGATATCCTGGTATTTTATACTGCTCTCAACCAATTCGAACAGTTTGTTCAGATCTATCTCCTCCTTGGTAAGTAAATCTAAAAATTCCTCACCCTGATTTCGCAACTCATCCAGGATGAAACTGTTCCATATCTGTTTTAGGATGGCTTCACTGTCCCCCTCATTCCCGATCTCGAAATCGGGATCCAAACCGGCTTCAACGGGCCGTTCCCTGAGCAGGTCACCGCAAAAACTGTGTATGGTTCCGATCTTCGCGAGGGCCAGGTTATTGATCGCGGCTTCAAACCTCTTCTTTTCATCATCAGGTCTGGTAGTTGATCTGTAGTTTTTCTCGAGTTCCGATTGGATTTTGCTTTTTAAGCTGGCGGCCCCTTCGTTGGTGAAGGTAATGGCCACGATCTTCTCGATGGTGGTTTTCCCTTTGGCTATAACCTCCGCGATCCGGGAGACCATTGCCGTGGTTTTACCGCTGCCTGCCCCGGCTTCAACGAATATGTTCTTATCGAGTTCAGAGACTATCTGGTCTCTGTTTTTTTGGTCTTTCAGCATAATTGTTGCGCCCCCGGTTTCATTGCTTTTGTGGATTTGTATTCATTGAAGTTTGTATCCTTTGCCCGGTTTTCTTTTAATTGCTGTGAAATTTGTTTAATACAAACTTCTTTATAGTCACAATACTCACACGGGGGGTATTTATCCCCTGTGCCCACAGGTACAAAGTTGCCACGCTCAATTTCCCCCAGCATTCTTTCAAGAAATTGAAGGAAGAATTCTTCATTCTGCTGATTAAACTCGATTTCGGTTTTTTCGAATTGTCCCGTTTTCGAGGAATAGAGGTACCTGAATTTTGTGGTTTCTTCTGTTTCAAGTATCTGCCGTGCCATAAAGGGATAAAGTCCGGCCTGAATTAAAGAACCCCCAAGGAAAGGGTCATTTGGGGTTGACTTATTAACTTTTCCGGTTTTGTAGTCATAAAGTATTAGAGAGCCATCCGCAGCTCTGTCGATCCTGTCGATCGAGCCGCGCAGTTTGATTGTTCTGTTTTTATTTACCTTTATTTCGATGGGGTCGCATCTGAAAAGTCCGGGATCCCGGCCCTCTTTCTCAGACAACCCTGCCGCGAGTTCGAAATAGAGTCTTGTGTCATTGTTCTCCATTTCATTTTTCAGGAATCTGTCTGCTATCCACTGGAGTTCCGAGAGTTGGTTCTCCTGATATACACGGCTTATTACAGGGATCTTCTGCTCAAACTCTTCCAGCACTTTTTTAAAAGCACTATCGAGATACTCCCGGTCTGATTCGTCTATTTGAGTGAAACCATCACCCTTCACCTCTCTCACTTTTGTGAGGAACCTGAAGAAAACCTCATGCAGGAAATTCCCCTTATGAAGATGATCGAGCCATTCAAGTTCTTTCGCGCTGAAGTCTTCTGATCTATCCAGCCTCATTTCCTTATCTAGATAATACCGGTATGGACAAATCAACCATTCAGTGAAAGATGTTGCGCTGAATGCCCTCAACTCCCTGTTAGGTTCAAGATCAAGGATTCCGGAATACGCATTGAACGCTGTATCATACCACCTGGCCCTGATGAAGCTTTTGATCTTTTTTCTGTAAGGAAATTCTTTCTTAAGTCCGTGCACCTTGCCCCCTATCGGCGGAGTATCAACCATCAACTTCGCGGCCAGTTCATAGTCATACAAAGCATCCGCGGGATCCTTGGGAAGGTAGTTGTTTCCGGAAAGCGCCTCACCGGTAAGATGCTTTGCCATACCTTCAAAGTCATACTTTTCGCCGTTCAATTTCTCAAAGGCTTCGAGCATGTACCGGGAGACAAGTCGGTCTTTCCCGCTAGCCATGTCTTTCACGGGCACGGAGAGCATTACCTCGCCGGCGATTAGGACCATTCGCCAAAAGGATTCATCGTTGTTTTTGGAGACCCGGCCAACGCTGAGGAAGTTCTTCCCCGTGGTGGTGATCGCATCTTTCTCCGAATCGAGAAGAAGGGGGTTCTCGTGAACCTTTTTCGGAAGGCCCTTTTCGCTCAGACCCAGGATATAAAGGCGGTCGAACTCCATCATTGCAAGGTCGTCAGGAGTGCCGATGATCACCCTGTCGAACCCGAACGGCTCATACTTGATGTACCTTCCGCGGGCTTCCTCCCTGAGGCGGGAGGCGAGTTCTTCGACCGACAACCCGTCATAAACTTCCGGCACCTCCGCCATTCCGGCTATCACCGAAGAAGCCACGGCGGCACTTCTGCCTCGGTTTGAGGAAGTGTGTTTATCAAATATCTTGCCGATGGCTGCCAGTTTCTCAACGGGTGTTTCGGCCGCTGCTACCGGTTCAAATATTTCCACCACTCTTTTTGCCAACCGGACACGCAGGTTGTTAGCCTGATCTTCTTCGTTTGATCCCGCATCAATATCGTCCTCATCCCTGACCACTTTCCCATCGAGGTGCAGACCAACCGCTCTTGCGAATCCGGAATTGAAAAGGGGAAGTTTCGCTCCGGCAATCAGCTTCAGGGCCTTGAAATAATCGCCAATTTCGTATTTGTCATCTGTCAACCCGTCCTTTTTAAAGGCGGGCGACTCAAGGATCTTAAGCCATCTGTAAGTGCTGAAGTGGTTCTCCATCCACTCGATGTAGTAACCGAGAAGGTCACCTGCCGATGAGGCGAAAAGAGGAACTCCCTTTGCGAAATGGAAGAGCGACTTCGCCCCCAACTTCTCCGCGATGCTGCTGAAATGTGAATAGTATGCCTGATAATCGTCGACCACCACGCCGATCCTAAGCGGTTTTCTCTCATCACCGGCGGCGAATCGTTTTAGATCGTCCCTGATGTTCCTCACGGTCTGCAGCGCTTCCTGGTATTGCGTGTCAACCTTGTAGGCTGCAAGTTTGGGCTGTCTTGTTGAGGTGTCTTCCTCAAGAAGCTTAAACCCATACCCCTCAACGAAAGCTTTTTCAGCTTGAGTGAAGTGCTGCTTCGTGAAGTAGCCCGTCACTGCTTTAGGTCCGGCTTTAAGCAGCTCTTCAACCGCGCGGGGATAGTCCAGAAGATCTTCATTGTTCAGTTTCGCTTTGAACGCGTCAAGCAGCATGAAGAGGTCGTCCCACTTCGGGCCGGCGGGGCAGTCGTGCTTCTTAACGCGGTTCAGTGAAAGTTCTTCGGATGTTTCGGCGAGATGCCTTATGAAACCGGGGAAATCACTCACTTCATTGAAGTATTTTAACTCTTGCTTGTGCTTTTTTACAATGAGGGAGAAGATCCTGATCCGCTCCTTGTGGGAGATCAGGCGATGGTTGGGAGAAACTGTGATGATGGCATCAGCCACAAAACCGCGGAGTGAGACCACCCTTAGGTTTCCGAGCGACCCCCGGGTGAGGGCTACACTTCTTTTGATGAGCGCCGGGGCGCAATACGGCGGTATCAGCAACACGACCCCCGCGTTGCTTCCGCTTGTTAGAATACCCGATATGGTTCCGGTCATTTAAACCTCTGCTTTTTGCATCCAAAAATTATGCAGAAAAACTTTCGTAAAAAAAATTTTCTCCTTTTCCGGAAAAATCAAAATCACCACACTCTATCTATGCAGAGGGAGGGATTGGGATCATCAGGATCGTCCCCGGAACCTGATCAACCGGCACATCAAAAAATTTTTTTCAAAAAAAGTTGATCACCGTCCGGAAAAAATGAAAGTCGCTCACTCTATAAAGATACAGGGCGCGATCAGGACTTGAAAAAGCCCTTCAAAGCCGAACGGAATTAAGAGCAACAATACATTAAAGGAAAAAGATGAAAACACTGGCGAAGTTGTTAAAGGAAAAAAATGCCATAGTCACAAAGATCAACAATGTCAAGCGCAGAATAACAAATGAAAACATTGTTGTGAATGATAATGTGAGCAAGTGGAATACGCGGGAAGAGTACACCAAATTGTTGAACCTGACCAATAAATTGGTCGAAACCAAAACAAACATAGCCCGGTTGAACAGTACGGTCGCGGACAAAATTTTCAGATTGAGCGAGTTGAAAGCCATCGTTGCATTTTTGATGCAGATCGATACCTCCGAGGGCAAAAATGTAGTCAGCGACCGGTATGACTACTCAAGAGGTGAGACAATAGTCAAGGTAGCGCAAATGGACAGTGTTTTTGTCCAGGAGCAGATCGATTCGCTCACCGATGAGATCAATGCGTTACAGGATGAATTGGACGCGTATAACCACACCACACAAATTTAAGTATTCGACGGGCATGAAATTGCGCGGTTGATAGATCCCATTGGGTGGGTTAACATCCAATGGAACCCAAGCTGCAGGAAGTCGACACTGTATTCAAAAGTCAAGTGTCAAGAGTGTAAAACTCAAAACTAAGTCTTCACGACTCAAACTTCCTTATTCTATCTATCTTCTGCCAATGATTGCCCGTCACTTTTTATTTGGGCGGATTAAAAGAGAACTTAAAGGGAAGATCAAAAGGGAAACGCGGCAAAAAGAAAGGGAAAAGAACGCATGAAAAAACAGGATTACACCCCCGTAAAGGAACCACCGGTGATATTCACCGAAGGGAACAAAAAAGGTTTGAGGAACAGCAAGGGTGAAGTGATCACCCCGGCGATCTTCGACCATATTTGGCCCTTCGTTGGTCAGTTTACCAAGGCACGCAGGGGCGACATGTACACCCTGATCGCCAGGGATGGGGTACAGGTACTCAATCTTGAGTCAACAAGCATTGTCACCCGACCCTGGGGTGGAATCAATAATTTCATTCATGTGATATCGTCAGGAAAGAGGAAGGGCTTCATCATCGACGGTATGCTGAAGTTCACCGGGTTTATTTACGATGAGATCGGAGATCTCTTCGAGGGCAGGGCAAAAGTTACCGTTTCCGGGAAGACGGGATATATCGATGAATTCGGCAATTTCATTGTTAAACCCATCCTCGACCGCGGCACCGGTTTCTCCCCCGGCTACGCCATCATCGGCACAGGCGACACTTCATTCGCCATCAACAGGTGGGGTGAAAGGATCGAACTGAATCCTCCCACAAAGAGTTCGCCCGGATAGCCGTGCACAAGCATCTGAAGACGGTAACGCAGCCGAAACCGATCACCCGCAAGTGGTTCATCTCCCAAACAGCATGGGAGCTCTACGAAGCCCTCACCCCCGGGAAGCTTTTCATCGGCGACCACGACGACCTGCTGCTCCTCTTCGATGAGTCGGGCAACCTCTGCTGTCCCCCCTCATCCCTCGGGCTCCTTATGCTCTCACCCGACCGCTACATTTACCGTCAGGAAACGGCAGAACATCCGTTCGAAGTGCACAAATGCTACGGGGTCGGCGACATTTCCGGCAGGATCATCATCCCTCCGGTGTTTGACGAGATCAACCCTCTCGAGGATAACATGTTCGTCTTCAAAATGGAGAACCGCTATGGCGTCGTGGATATCGCCGGCAGGATACTCGTCCCCCCGGCATACGACACGCCCGAGGACATCCCCGGAATTCAGATAAACGATCTTCCTGAAAGCGAAAGGTAGGCAGAGCGATATGGCATACACCGCATTGGTCCCTTTTCAGAACGGCCTGAAGTGGGGCTTCAAAGACCTCACCGGCAAAACCCGCATAAAGCCCGTTTACGACATGGCCTCCCCGTTCAAAAACGGAATTTCGGTGGTTATTAAAGATGGCAAGGCCGGGCTTCTGGCTGCATCAGGCGATTTTATCCTCGAACCGGTATACGATGCCATCGAGCCCAGGGACGATCTCGCCATGTACCTCTTCCGCGAGAACGGAAAGACGGGCATGGTGAGCTACTCGGGCGAAATGCTCTCTCCCGCTCTCTTCGACGAAGTGGGCGAGCTCTCCGAAGGGCTCTTCCCGGCCCTGAAGGAGAACTGCTGGGGATTCTACAACGGAAGGCTGCAGGAGGTGATCCCCTCGATCTATCTTTCAGCAAAGAAGTTCAGGTACGGTGTCGCCGAAGTTACCGACCTTATCGGTATTACATTTCTCATAGACCGGATGAACAACCGCGTGACCACCCCCGGGGCGGTTTACGCGGGTGAGGAACACCTCAGAAGTTACTCACCCGATGATCTCGATGTGCTCTACCCTTCACAACTGCATTACGGCAAATACCGCGAATTTAGCATGCCCTCAGGCGGGGGAAAGCTTCTTTCCACACTGGGCTATGAACTCATCACCGGCAAGATCTACGAATTATACAATGCCTGTGGAGACGGTTATCTGATCACCGGATCGTGGCCCCGGATGGAATTCCCCCAAAACGATGATTGCATGCGTTACGGGGTTATAAACACGCGCGGCGACCAGATACTTCCCCTTGTCTTTGAACACTTGAAATATCTCGGAAGTGGTGCTTTCTCGTTCAAGCTCGGCGCGAAGTGGGGCGTGATCAACTCAAAGCTCGAAGTGCTGGTTGAGCCGCACTTCAACTATCCCGTTGAGATCGAGAACGGGCTCGTTGTCAGACGCGAACGGGCAAGCCTGTTCATTAACACATGGAGTGAACAACCGGGTAAGGAAGAGTTTAAAGAGGGGATGCTGAGATCAGGCCTTAAAACCGTAAGACTTGATGGAAATACCGCATATTACGACAAAGTGCACGATATCGACCCCACAGTCTGGGTGGATTGTATGTCGGTGCCTGATGCCCGTTCAAAAAGTAAAACAGTGATCCCGGACAGGTGCGATCCGCCCCACCCTGAATTCTCCCATGGCCTTATAAGCGCGGCGGCACTTCACGAAACACAGGCGGAAACATTCGAGATAGATGAAGAGATTTACGAGCGGGTGATCTTCGACGGTCCGGTCTTCTCGCTCGAAGACATCGAACGGCCTGAAACATGGATGCTTCCTGATGGCGACAAGTTTTCATTCCGCCGCGCGTTCGACTATGAACTGAAACGGATCGAACGGCTCTCATCCTCCACCAATGATGAGAGGTCCATTCTGGAGGGAGCCCGCGAGATCCTGGATCATTCTTTTGATCAGTGTGAATGCGGCCCTGATGACCCGGAAGATCCCGGCCACTCCGGGGGATCATTCCCCTTTGATGATGACGATGATGACGAAGATAGAGGATACGATGAGTACACCGGCGAATACGAAGAAGATCAATACGACGACTTCGGGAAGATACTCCGCCGGGAGGAAGAGGATGATCCGGAGGCTGAACCGGATGAGGATCCGGGTCCGAAGGAGTCAACCACCACATACCGTGGAGCGGGAATGCTGCTCGACAGCGAGGGCCACCCCTCTGCCGTGGTGAAAGAGAACATGCTTCAAAAGTGGGGCGAGGGCGTCTACTTCGCTTTTAACTGGAATACAACCTTAAGCAGCGCCACCGTCTTGAACAGTAATTTCGAGGTGATTTTCCCCGGACTCCACCCTGTTGAAAAAGATCTGTGGACCAACGGAAAGTATTTCAGGGTTACGCTTGCCGGGAAGTACGGCCTCATCGACCGTAAAGGGCGGCTGGTGCTCGACCCCGTTTTCAACTCACTCTCCCGCTTTATAAAAGGGACCGCGTTCGCACTTACGGATGACGCCGCCGTTGTTATCGACGGATCATTCAACTGCAGATACCTCAATATCGAGGCCGTAAACTTCAGTTCGTTCGATGGTGAAACCGTCGCCATCGCCGTTGAAGGTTCAAAGGGTATCGAGTGGGGGCTCATCACCACTTCCGGGGAGGAAGTGCTCCCATTCCGCTACGAACTCCTTCGCCGCCTCAGCAGTGAATACATCCTGGCGAAAAGGGACGGCAGTTTCGGGGTGATCAACAACAGTGGGGCTGAAGTGTTGCCGTTCGTTTACACCGGCTACATCTCCCCCACAGGGAAGTACCTCCCCCTGATCAGCAATACCGGGCTTTTCACCCTCTTCAACATCAGGAAGGGGAAGACGGTCGATTCGTTCAGAACGGGCAGCAAACGGCACCACCTCCTGATCTCCGGAATAAAACGCCTCCGCTGGGGCTACCATATCCTCCGCATCGATAAGGAGACAGAATATATCAACCCCGCCGTACCGCCCCGCAACACAAGAATAATGGCAACACCTCCGCTGGATCTGGACGGATTGATCTGACGGGGCACATTTATTTGGACTAAAACCAAAAGCATGAGGCTTGAAGCAATGGGAAAAGGTAACTACAGCACGAAAAACAAGACCGAAGAAACCTTTCTGAGACTGGAGGAT
>RHKR01000152.1 GCA_008363265.1 Chlorobiota bacterium | reverse complement strand
AAAAAACTACGAGACAAGTATCATTAACCTGTTTAGATTGTCGGATGACCCCGAGATTATCATTGTGGTTGATAAATTGCTCACCGGTTTCGACTCCCCAAGAAACACCGTATTGTTCATCACACGGAACCTGAAAGAACATTCACTACTGCAGGCAATAGCCAGAGTGAACAGGGTATTCCCGGGAAAAGAATTCGGTTACATAATTGATTATTACGGTGTATTAAAAGAACTGGGAGAAGCGATTGAGAAATACACAGAAACTGAAAATTATGATCAAGGAGACCTGGCGGGCATTCTCTCCGGAATTGAAAAAGAGCTAAAGAAACTTCCACAGCAACACTCTGAATTGTGGGATATATTTAAATCTATTGAGAACAAAAAGGATGTTGAGGCATTCGAGTCGTTTCTTCACGATGAGGCAAAAAGACATAAATTCTATGAGAAACTTGCCGCATTTGGACGCACACTCAAAATTGCCCTTTCAAGCATCCGGTTTCATAAAGAGACTCCTGAGAAACAGATCGAAAAATACAAGAAGGATTCCGAGTTCTTTTATAAGCTAAGATATTCGGTAAATCAGCGTTATTCAGATGTGGTTGACTTCTCCTTATATGAACGGCAACTACAGAAACTGATCGATAAACATGTTACCACTGCCGAGGTAAGAACACTTACTGAACTTGTAGATATTTTTGACAAGGAGAAATTCCGTGAAGAAGTTGATAAAACCATTGGTCATGCTGCCCGCGCTGACAAGATTGCGCATAGAACTGCGAAGTATATTAATGAAAATATAGAAGACGACCCCGCTTTCTTCAGGAAATTTTCGAAAATATTAGAGGAAGCTATAACTGCTTTCCTTGAGAAGAGGATATCCGAAATTGAATACTTACACGCTGCCACTACCGTGATGGAAAGCGTTCTATCACATGAGGATTCAGGAATCCCTCGCGAACTTAAAGACAAGGTGGCAGCCCGGGCATATTTTGGACTGGTGTATGAGGCATTTGATGACAAGGTGGAAGACCAGGCAGAAAGAATGGCTTTGGCAACGGAAATTGCTCTCGGTATGGATAACATTATCAATGAGATTGTGCTTGATGACGGAAAACCGGTGATCGATTGGCAGGAAAAAAGCGATATAACGGGGAGGGTTCTTATAAGTTTTGGTGATCTATTGATCGATGATATAAAGGATAAATATGGCATCCCTCTAACAATGGAAGAGATAGACAGGATCGCTGAAGCATGTTTTGATGTCGCCAAAAGGAAATACCGGAATTGAAAAAGACGCTTCAATTTGGTTCAAAGACGATCGAATACGATCTAACCTTTGCTGAAAGAAAAACCCTGGGGATTAAAGTAACCCCTGACATGGATGTATTTGTTAAAGCGCCTGTGAACGCCCCGCTCGACAGAATTGAAAAGATTATCAGAAAGAGAGCACCATGGATACTTAAACAGCAGGATGACTTTCTCGCTCATTTTCCAAAAATGCCTCCTAAAAAATATATCAGTGGTGAAACACACCTATATTTGGGAAGACAATATCGCCTGAAAGTTGAAATAGGAATGAAGGAGACTGTGAAGTTGCATGGACGGTTCGTTGAGGTTGTTGCCAAAGAGCCCGGGCGGGTATTTCTACTGCTCGACCGGTGGTACAAGACTCATGCTGAGGTGAAGTTCGGGGAGTATTGCTCCGAATGGATAGACAAGTTTAGAATCTTCGGTGTGGTTCCGGAGGAAATACTTATCAGGCGAATGCAGAAACGATGGGGAAGCTGCTCAACTGACGGAAAAATAATCCTAAACCAGGAGCTCGTAAAGACTCCCAAAGGGTGTATTGAATATGTTATAGTGCACGAACTTTGCCACCTTGTACACTACAACCACGACTCAAACTTCTACGATCTTCAAACCAGAATGATGCCAACCTGGGAAAAATGGAAAGCCAGGCTGGAGAAGTTCCTTGCCTGACTTCAGATATTCCATAATTTATTTATCGAGAGAGTTACCCCAGGCTGTTAACCACCCGCTCGAGTTTGGAGGATATCTCATCGGCTAGATCCGCGAGGGAGGTGTTGCCTGTAGCCTGCATGGCGGCTTTGGGGTTGATTGCGGATACTTTAATTTTGCCGCCTTCGGTTTCCTGAACGAGAACGTTGCATGGCATCATGAGGCCGACATTTTCTTCGATATGGATCGCTTTATTGGCAAATGGAGGATTGCAGGCTCCGAGTATTCTGTATTTCCTTACTTCGGCACCGATCTTGGCTTTCAGTGTGGCCTGTACATCAATATCGCTCAGCACGCCGAAACCTTCGGTTTTAAGTGCCGCGGTTACTGTTTCAATTGTTTCGTCAAACCCGGTTGATACGGTCTTTTCAAAATAGTAGCTCATTTTATCTCCTTTTTTAATTACGGTTTGATTCACCACATACTCAAAAGTTTCAGAGGAAGGAAAATGTGAAATGTGAAATGTGAAATGTGATTTTCGAAACACTCATCGCTAATAACTAATAGCCAATAACTCATCACTCATCGCTCATCACTCTTATTAATCTGTTCCAAAATAACTCCTTCACGGAGGGCGTATTCGGAGTAGAGGGCCTGCTTAACCTCGAGTTTTTCGAAGATGGCTTTCAGGATGATAACACCGGCAACAACAACATCGGCGCGTTTGGGCTCGAGGCCGGGGAGATCAAGCCTGTCTTTCAACTCCTTCGCATCCAGAACGCGGTCGTGCACTTTCACAAGGTCTTCATAAGTGAAGATCTGGCTCCCCTCGGGGATCAAGCCCATCCCGGTAGCCATCATAAGGACTGATTTTGCCGTTCCTGCGGAGAATATCGCCACTTCGTACCCGGGTTTGAGAACATGCGCCCTGATCGACTCGATCATTCCCAGCGCGTAGTAGTAGGCCATCGTCACTGAATTCTTCCGCACCACAAAATCGGGGAAAAACTCCCTTGTGAACCTAACCGCGCCAACCCGCAGACTCGTCGCGAAAGTCGGTGCCTCTTCAGAGCCCGTGATAAACTCGGTGCTTCCCCCGCCGATGTCAACGCAGAGTATCCTGCTCCCCTTGAAGTGGAGGAAGTGCCGCGCCGCACTATATATGTAGTTCGCCTCCTCATGACCGTCGATCACATCAACTTTAACACCTGTTTCGGCAAAAACGCGTTCAACAAACTCATCGCGGTTAACTGCTTCCCTCACCGCGCTGGTTGCAACGGCTTTAATTGCTGCGTTGTTCATGGCGGCTTTCGACTTGAAAAGATCGATCAACTTTATCGCGTGGCGAAGGTCAGGCTCTTTTATGAACGATCTGCCGTAGCCATCCTTGGAGGCGAGGCGGTGCACGGCCTTTTCCCTGTCGATCACCTCAAAACGGCGGCCATCGGGCGAGTTGGCGATGATAATGTGGAAAGAGTTGGAACCGATATCCAGAACAGCGAAATTCTTTCTAAGCATTTTTGTTTCTCTTGTTCGAGAGGAGAAGCAGGCGGTCAGCCACTTCGCAAACCTCGGCAACGGTTATATTGTCGATTATGTCAGATCTCTGCATAAAAACCTTGTTCGTACCCATCGGGGCCCAGACGAACGGATTTGTCGGTCCAAAGAGGGATATCTGAGGTGTAGCCGTCGAACCGGCCACATGCATTATCCCGGTATCGTTGGTGATGAAAAGATCGCTGCGCGCGATCACAGCCGCCACTTCGGGTATGCTCCTGTCGATGCATGTGAGAACAGTGAACGGGAGCTCTTCCATTATCTTTTCAATGGTTGAAATATCGGCCGATGAGCCTGTCAGGTAAATACAGGCATCGTACTTTTCGCGAAGCGTTTGGATGACGGCGACAAAATTCTTGTAATACCATCTGTTCGGTACTTTGCCGGCACCGGTGTGAAGCCCGATCACGGGACGGGTATGATGCTCTTCAAAATGATTGAGGAACTGATCTGCGAACGCTACATCAACTGTGTCGACACTTACTTCCGGGGCGTATCCCGCCGGCTCCACACCCAAAGGTTTCACAATGTCAAGTATACGTTCGGCTATGTGCATGTCGGGGTGGTTACGCCAGTCAAGCACCACTTTCCTGTTGAAAAAGAGGTCAGCCTCGTTGTATTTCCCATCGAGGTATTTGGGACCAACCTTGAGTCTCGCCTTCGCGATGCCTGCCATGAGGCAGCTGGTGAATGAGATCGATACAGTTACGGGAACAATAACCCAGTCGTATCCCTCTCGCAAGACGGAAAGGAACCTGAAGAACTCGAATATCCAGATGTGCTTCCCTTTATCGAACACAACAACACGGTCGATGAATTTATTCTTTGCAACAGCATCCTTGTTGGCAGGGCTTACAACCAAAGTGATCTTTGCTTCAGGATATTTGGCTTTAATGGCCCTGAAAAGGGAACTGCTGGCGAGGAGATCCCCCAGCTGGTTGTGCTGCCGGATTATTAGTATCTTACGGGGGTTTTTCTCTTGGTCTGGGTCGTATGCTGGGGGGGAGAAGAGAAGACGGTAGAATGCCCTGGCGAAACTGTTCATGGCCTACTTGCCCGGACCGGGCTCGATCTCGGTATAGGAAGCGTCTTCAACTACTCGGTCGGTCGGGAATGATCTCCCTTTCGGTGCGGTGAAGAGGTTCTGAGCGGCAGCGCCGCCGTTACCGTATCCGGTTGAAGCTGATACAGCAGCGGCGTTTTTCAGCCGTTTAAAGAATATGCGTACCAGATAAAACATCAATATGCCGGCGATAACTAAAAAAACTTTTCTCACAATAATGCCTTGCCTTCGGGGTGGAAATATTCGATCCTTGTTCTGTCAGCCCTGAAGATCTGTCTGTAGAGCTCTTCAAAGTCTGCTTCATTATGAACAAAGTCTATGTCGGTAGAGTTTACAATGAGCAGCGGAGTGTCGTTGTACCTCAGAAAATATTCGTTGTACATGTCGTAGAGGTCGCCAATATAGCCTTCATCCATGTCAAGTTCGTAGCTTCTGTGGCGCTTTTTGATGTTGTGGAGGAGGCGCTGCACATCAGCTTTCAGGAAGATCACAAGATCGGGCTTCCTCAGGTTCTGAGCCAGTTTCGGGAAGATCTGGTTGTAGAGGCGGAGTTCTTCCTTGTCGAGGTTGAGCCATGCGAAAAGGAGATCCTTCTCGAAGATGTAGTCGGCAACTATATGCTCGGAGAAGAGTGAACCCTGATCGAGGTCTTCGAGCTGTTTGTACCGGCTTATAAGAAAGAACATCTGGGTCTGAAAGGCGTACCGTTTCCTGTTCTTGTAGAATCTCGCGAGAAAAGGGTTCTCGTCGTGGTTCTCAAGTATCATCCTCGCGTTAAGTTTCGCCTGCAGTTTCCTTACAAGTGAGGTCTTTCCCGCGCCTATAACACCTTCAACTGCTATGTAATTGATCTCTTGGCTCATTGAGGCAAACAAAACCGTTTCTCAGTTCAAAAAAAATTCTACTTAGACCTTTAATATAAGGTTTCTCAAGGGTAATTTTGAGGTCGCGCGGAAATATCCCGGAACCCGGCAGCCTGATCCCGGGATCAAGATCGAGGAGGGGAAGGAGGAAGAAATCCCTCTTTTCGAGTTCTAAATGGGGAATATTAAGGTTTTCACTCCTCAGAATAGTGTCGCCATAGAGGAGAATATCGATATCAATTTCCCTTTCATACCACCTTTTTCTCTCAACCCTGCCTGTGGCCCGCTCGATCGTCTTAAGTTCATCAAGCAGCACTTCAGGGGCAAAGTCAGTCTCAATCCTGATGACCAGATTGAGAAAGTCGCCCTGATCTTCAACACCGTAAGGGAGTGTCTCATAGACCGGTGAAATAGCGTCGATCCGGGTTCCGGGGAGCTCATTTATTGCAGAAAGTGCCGCTTCTAGGAAGCCCCACTTGTCGCCAATGTTTGAACCGAGAGCCAGATATACGGGGAACACTTCAGTTTTTACTTGTGCGGATGGTTGTTGAACCTCTCGATCGAGGCGTAAAAATCTTCACGCGTGGTGTCGATCTCCACTTCAACACAGTCGACAACACCACCAATGGGCGGATTGTTCTTCCTGACACGGATAACCAGACGCTCGAGACTTGGGTACTCGCCGAAGAGTAATTCGCATATCCGGTAGGATACAGTTTCGATCAGATAGCTCTTCTTTGCAAGCGCTATAGTGAGTATCCTGTTGTAAACCGATTCGTAATCTATTGTTTTATTGAGGTTGTCGGAAACGCCGGCCTCGGCGAAGTCGATGTA